>JBDGYW010000008.1:0-26866 GCA_039588935.1 Gemmatimonadota bacterium
GGACTGAGTACAGCACCCAGGCCGATGCACAGGGGAAGTTCAGGTTCGGATACTTGCCTGAAGGCAGGTACCGTATTTCCTATGGACGGCGGACGCTGGACGCCATCGGCTACGTCCCACCGTTGCTGGAGGTCAATCTGACGATCGACCAGCCTCAGTTCGTCACGATGGCGATTCCTCCGATCGGACGGTTGTGGTCGATGCTCTGCCCAAGGAGCAATGCAGACGCCGAAGTTGGCATTGTGTCGGGGTTCATCCGCGACGCCGCCACGGGCCACGGCACTCCCGGCTCGCAGGTTTTCGTGTACGAGACTACTGCGACGGAAGATCCGCTGGATGCAAACAGCACGGTTGGAGAAGCGATGACCGACTGGGCTGGGTATTTCAAGATTTGTGATGTCCCGGCCAACGAGACAGTGATGGTTGAGGCGCGTTGGGCCGGGCCGTCGAACGTCGTATCCGATACGACGATGGTCCGGTTGATCACTGGAGATATCATACGGGTGGACTTCGCGCTGCCCCCCGCCGAGGGAAGTACAGGATCGGAAGGCGGGCTATTCTAGTTCGTAGTCTTTGATCTTGCGGTAGAGCGTTCTCTCACCGATCCCCAGATTCTCCGCCGCCTTGCGACGGTTCCCCTTTGTCTCCCGCAACGCCGCCTCGATCGCCGCCCGCTCGACATCTGCCATTGCCATTCCGGGTTTGTAGACGACAAAGTCTTCCGCCGGCTCCGTCACTATGGCCGCAGCCGCGTCGAGTGGTGTGATTTCCTCAAACTCAACCGGGGCCGCGCGCCCAACGTCAAACGGCGCGACTCGTTCCGGGGGCTCGTTCACGCGCCTGCGCAGTTCTTCGACCTGCAGTTTCAACTCGACAAGGCTTCTCAGTATGAACTCCAACTCCTTTCCATGGACCTCACGAGTCTGCTGCGGCATCCGCATGGGAAGCAGCCGCGTACCACCTTCCCGAATGTCGGCCGGAATGTCACTCGCGTGGATCTCCGCCCCCGGCGCAAGAACGACCATAGAGTCGATGAGGTTTCTCACCTCGCGGACATTACCGGGCCAGTCAGCGTTTACGAGAATCTCCATCGCATCGGGGGCAATGCCGGAGAACTGCTTGCCGTGCTCCTCGCTCAACTCGCGTATGAAGCGCTGGATGAGAATCGGTATGTCGGTGCGACGTTCACGAAGTGGAGGCAGGTAGATATTCAGGACATTCAGTCGATAGTAGAGATCGTCGCGGAACTCTCCGAGCGACACTTGCTCCTTGAGCGAACGATTTGTTGCAGCGATGACACGGACGTCAACGCGAATCGACTCAGTACCGCCGACACGGAAGAAGGCGCGGTTTTCCAACACCCGCAACAGCTTGACCTGTGTGGACGGCGGCATCTCACCGACTTCGTCGAGAAATATCGTGCCCCCGTTCGCTAACTCGAACCGACCCAACCGCCGCTCCGCAGCACCAGTGAACGAGCCTTTCTCGTGGCCGAAAAGCTCTGACTCCAGCAACGTGTCGGGCAAGGCGGAGCAGTTGACCGCAACGAACGGCTGCCCGTGACGCGGCGACAGAGCGTGAATGGCGTGGGCAACCAGTTCCTTACCCGTGCCCGATTCCCCCTCTACGAGGACCGTGCTCTGCACCGGCGCCATCTGCTCAATCTTGACCAGGACCTCCTGTATGGCCGCGCTCTCGCCGACGATTCCGGTGCGTGCCTGCAACCGCCGCCGTTCGATCAAGTGGAGGGCACAGGCCAAAACCTCCGGCGGCTCCACCGGTTTCACCAATGACGCAGACAGCCCCGCACGTTGCGCCGCGTCTTCTGGATCGGGTGTGGCTGCTTCAATCAGCCCCAGCGTTTGAATCGACCTGCGGCGGGCAAGAGTGATTAACGCCCTGGCGGGGTGTTCCTGCAACGCCCCTGTCAAAATGACGATATCGGGATGGGCCTCAGTCAGGATCGCGACAGAGTCGTCCAACGACGATACGACCACGGTAAAGTGGCCCTCACTCTCGAAGTGGGCGTTGATCCGAACCGCCGCTTCGAGATCGTCCATGGTGATCAGAGCCTTGACAGCCATCAGTGATCCGTGGGTTCGTCCCGGAGTGTCTGCACCGCGTGTTCAAGGACGGGGGTGAGGGTCCCGATACCATCTCGCACTCCGCCGACGCTCCCGGGAAGGTTCACGATCAGGGTCGCGCCGCGAATGCCCGCGACGCCCCGAGAAAGCATGCTCCTTGGGAAGCTGTCTCGGCTCGCAGCCCGTATCGCCTCCGCGATACCCGGTGCCTCTTTCTCCAGCACAGCCAGAGTGGCCTCAGGCGTTACATCTCGTGGGGAAAAACCGGTGCCGCCCGTGGTCAGGATTACGTCTGCCTTCCCGTCGTCCGCCCAGCGCGTCAGTGCCTGAGCGATCAGGTCCGATTCGTCGGGCACCAGTGCCTGCGCGGCCAGCACGAAGCCGGCCTCGTTCACCCAGTCGACGATCGTCTTGCCGGACTTGTCATCTCGCTCACCCGCCGCCCCACTGTCTGACACAGTGAGTACACCCACGCGAATCGGCATTGGAAGTCTGTCGCTATCCCTTCTTGACGCTCCCACCCTTGTAGAAAGGCATCGCCGCTACGGTCGCTTCGACCATTTTGCCGCGGCAGTCGATCTCAACGGTGGTGCCAGGATCGATAGAGTGTGTCGGCAGGTAGGTGGTGCCGATAGCCTTTTGCAGACTCGGGCTGAAACCGCCACTCCGAACCATGTCGATCTTGTGGCCTTTCAGATAGACGTCGTACCCGTGCCGTGGGATCGCGCCCTTCTTATTGACCGTGAAGCCGCACAGCTTACGAGTCGGGCCCCCAGCTTCTTTGACACGCTCGAGCGCCGCCCTGCCAAGGAACGGAGAGCCCTTCTTCAGCTTCACGATCCAACCGAGTTTTGCTTCGTACGCGTTCGTGGTCCCGTCGATGTCCGAACCGTAAAGCGCATATCCCATTTCCAGGCGCAGCGAGTCGCGACAGCCAAGACCAACGGGTTGGCCACGGCCCTCGCCCACCAGCGCGTTCCACATCTTGTCGGCATGCTTGGTCCGGAAATACAACTCGAAGCCGTCTTCTCCCGTGTATCCCGTGCGCGACACGAAACAATCAACGCCGGCCACCTGGCCAGTCTCGAAGTGGTAATACTTGATGCCGGCCACATCCATGCCGCTGAGTGGCGCAACCACCTCCTCGGCTCTCGGCCCCTGCACCGCAAGCAAACCAACTTCGTCCGAGATGTTCTTCAGTCGGACATTGATGCCCTGTTTCTTGGCGACGACGTGCTCCCAGTCTTTGTCTATGTTGGCCGCATTGACTACAAGCATGATGCGGTCGTCGAAGCGGTATACGAGGCAGTCGTCTATGAACGTCCCGTCATCGGTGAGGAACGCGGAGTACTGCGCCTGCCCCTCCGCCAGTGCCGACAGGTCGTTGCACGTGAGCCTGTTGACGAACGCGTTGCGATCCGGACCTGTGACCTCGAACTCACCCATGTGAGACACGTCGAAGACGCCAACGGATTCCCGAACGATCAGGTGTTCTTTCGTAATCCCCGTCGGATACTGAACCGGCATCTCATAACCGGCGAACGGGACGAGCTTCGCATTGTGTTCGACATGATAGTCGTGAAATGGTGTGCGCTTCAGTTTTCCCGCCGTCATACGATTTCCTTTCAACCCATTAGCTTCGCGACCAACGCCTTCTGAGCGTGCAGTCGGTTCTCTGCCTGATCGAACACACGCGACTGTGGCCCGTCGATGACCTCGGCAGCCACCTCTTCGCCGCGGTGGGCGGGCAGGCAGTGCAGAAAGATCGCGTCATCGGCCGCGAGAGCCATCATCTTGGAATCAACAGTGTATCCCTTGAAAGCCAACCGGCGCGATTCAGCGTCGGGCTCCTGGCCCATCGACGCCCACACATCGGTCGTTACGACGTGCGCGCCGCGCACGGCCTCATCCGGATCCTCGAAGATGCTCACAGCGGCGGCGTTCTTTGCGTTCTCGAAGATTTCGTGGTTCGGCTCATAGCCTTCGGGACATGCCAATCGCAGCTCGAATCCCAGCAGCGCTGCTGCATTCAGCCACGAATTTGCCATGTTGTTGCCGTCGCCCACCCAAGCGACGACTCTTTCTTCCCAACCACCGAACGCTTCCCAAACCGTCAACATATCTGCCAGCAATTGGCAGGGATGAAGCAGGTCCGTGAGTCCGTTGATCACCGGTATCGTTGCATGCTCTGCCAGTTCTTCCACGTCCGAGTGTGCGAATGTCCTGATCATGATGCCATGGACGTAGCGGGATAGCACGGTTGCGGTGTCGGATATTGTCTCACCGCGACCCAACTGCATGTCCTGAGACGATAGAAACAAACCATGCCCGCCTAGCTGGTACGCCCCCACCTCAAACGACACCCGCGTCCTGGTCGAGCTCTTCGCAAAGATCAACGCCAGCGTCTTTCCCTCTAGTGGCCGGTCAGCGTACTTGCCGGATTTCATTGCGGCGGCGACCTCGAACAATTCGGTCACTTCGGGCGCTGAAAGGTCGGAAATCTTCAAGAAGTCTCGCTTTGGCATACTTTTCCCCTCGAATCGGTCAAAATGACAGAGTGCGAGCGGATTTTACTCTGCTAGAGCGTGACTGTAAAGGCAGCTTTATAGGATGTATTTCCTGAGGTCTTCGTCCTCGACGATTTTGAGGAGTCTTTCGCGAACCTGCGGGCCGTCGAACACGAATTTCTTGTCTTCCACCTCCGGCAGGTTGAACAGAACATCTTCCAAAAGAGTTGTCATTACCGTGTGGAGCCGTCGAGCACCGATGTTTTCCATACGATCGTTCATGAGCATCGACAACCGAGCGACTTCCTGGATTCCGTCATCTGTGAAGTCGAGCGTCGCATCCTCGGATCCACAAAGCGCCTGATACTGCTTCACCAGACTGTTCTCGGGTTCGGTCATGATCCTCACAAAATCGTTCGCGTTCAGCGACGAGAGTTCCACTCGAATTGGGAACCTGCCCTGCATCTCCGGAATGAGGTCCGACGGCTTTGCGACATGAAATGCACCGGCAGCAATAAACAGAATGTGGTCGCTGCGGACGTAGCCGTACCGGGTCTGAACCGTGGAGCCTTCGACTATCGGTAACAGGTCCCGCTGCACGCCCTCCCGCGACACATCTGGGCCCGCCTGGCTGCGCTCGCCGGCGATCTTGTCCAGCTCGTCTATGAAGATGATGCCGTGATTCTCAACGCGGTCCAATGCTTCGTTCACCACGTCGTCCATATCCACCAGCTTCTTCAACTCCTCATCAACGAGAATGCGTCGCGCTTCCGAAACACGTAGGTCTCGCTTCTTGGTGCGCTTTGGCAGCATGTCCTGGAGGGCCTCGCCGAGGTTGATGTCGGGCGCGTCCATACCCGGCTGTGGCTGCATCAAATCGAGAATCGGGAAAGCCTGCTGGCTGACCTCGACCTCAACCGTACGGTCCTCGAGTTTCCCATCGCGGAGCAACTCGCGCAGTTTTTCTCGAGTACGTTCGTGACGGGATTTATCGCCGTCTTTGGCCGGAGAATCGGAAGCCTCTTCTCTGACTTCTCCATCTGATGAGACCACAAATAGTGGGCGAGCCGACGCTTCCTCGTCTGCCGCGGGAGCGGGGGAGGCCGGAGAGACGGGAGAGGTGGCAGGAGCGGCAGGTTGTGCTGGGAACAGCAGCTCCACGAGCCGCTCTTCCGTCCGTTCCTCAGCCGTCGGGAAAACCTCATCCTCCCGTTCGCCGCGGACCATGTTGATCGCGGAGTCCACCAGGTCCCGGATCATCGACTCCACATCCCTGCCGACGTATCCAACTTCGGTGAACTTGGAGGCCTCCACCTTGATGAACGGCGCGCCCGATAGCCGTGCAAGCCGCCGGGCGATCTCTGTCTTACCTACACCGGTCGGGCCGATCATGATGATGTTGTTCGGCAGGATCTCATCACGGATCTCTTCGGGCGCCTTCTGGCGGCGCCAACGGTTGCGGATGGCGATGGCAACCGCCTTTTTGGCGGCCTCCTGACCGACTATGTACCGATCCAACTCGACGACTATTTGCCGCGGTGGAAGCTCTTCGAGCCACGGCAGCGGCTCGGGGCCGCCATCGATTGACTCCAACTTTGACTTTTTCGACTCCAGATCCGACATATTCACTCCGTTCCTTGCGGAACTCTCTTGCTCATTTCAACTCGAGAATACTGATGTTGCTGTTGGTGTATACGCAGATGTCCGCAGCAATCTCCAGGCTCTGCCGCACAACGTGTTCGGCGGACAAGTCGGAGTGCTTCATCAAGGCCCGCGCGGCCGCCAACGCATAGTTGCCACCGCTCCCTATCGCGAGGATTCCGTCATCAGGTTCGATCAACTCTCCGCTCCCGCTCACCACAAATGAGTGGTCCGTATTGGCGACAGCAAGCAGAGCCTCCAGCCGCCTCAACACCCTGTCGCTACGCCAGTCTTTGCCAAGTTCAACGACGGCCTTCGACAGGTTGCCCGGATAGCGCTCGAGCTTTTCCTCGAACTTCTCGAACAAAGTGAAGGCGTCCGCCGCCGCTCCGGCAAAGCCGGCTAGCACCTTGCCGTCACCCAACTTTCGCACCTTGTTCGCGTTCGCCTTCATGATCGTCTCACCAACGGTGACCTGGCCATCGCCACCCATAGCGACTACTCCGCCCGTCCTCACACACAAGATTGTCGTTGCTCGAAAGCTCGTCTGTGTCATCGTTGTCTCCTGCCCCTCTGCAACACTGCACCTCTGCCTGTCCGCCCCCGTTTCAGAGCCGCAGAGGAGCAGAGTGGCAGCTTGAACATCGATCGCTAGGCTCGCGGATGTGCCTGATCATAAACCTTCTTCAACCGCTCAACACTCGTATGAGTATACACCTGTGTGGTGCTCAGTGATGCGTGGCCGAGTAGTTCTTGAACGGCTCGCAGATCTGCGCCGCCGTCGAGTAGGTGGGTGGCGAAGCTGTGGCGGAGGCTGTGAACCTTGAACCCCGAGCTTTCGTCAAGCATTCGCAGAAACCGTCCCACGAGGTGCTGAACACCGCGCGCCGAGAGTCGACTTCCCTTCTTCGATAGGAAGACTGCCCGACGGTCGCCGGCCCGGGGCTTCTCTGCCAGTAACTCCTCTCGTTCCGTGAAGTAGTCCCGCAACGCCCGAGTTGCATGCGTTCCGATCGGGAGTATCCTTTCCTTGCGACCCTTGCCCCGGACCTTCACCTGATCGGAGATGAGGTCGATCTGCTTCATGTCGAGATTCGCCAACTCCGACAGCCGCATGCCGGTGGCGTAAAAGAGCTCGAGGATCGCCAAGTCCCTAGTGGGTTTGAAGCCACCTCCCGACGCCAACGACTCGGCGAGTTCGAACATCACGTCGACCTGCACACGGTCCAGAACAGGCGGGAGTTTGCGCTCCAACTTCGGCATCCGAACTGCCGCTGCCGGGTTCTCCTGCACGCCGTGCCGAACACTCAGGAACCGATAGAAGCCTCGGAGTGCCGAGATCGCCCGTGCCACGGACCGTTTTGCGAGGCCGCGCCGGCGCAGTTCACCCATGTAACTCCTGACGGCGAGACGGTCCAGACTCGTCCACGACCATGCTGATCGGTCACCATGATAGTGGTCGCAGAACTCGACAAACGAACTGAGATCCCGCCCGTACGCCTTGATGGTATGAGCGGAGTCCTGCCTCTCTTTGGCGAGGAACCCGAGGAACTCGGCTATTTCAGGTCGACTGTCGCTCGTCACCGGTTTTTCCCCAGAAGCTTGCCGGCGAAAACACTCATTGCCTCAAGTGCACGTTCCGCCATTCGCTCTCTTCGCTCACGCTTCTTGCGGACCCGTTTTTCGAGAGGCGGCAACAACCCGAAGTTAGCGTTCATGGGCTGAAAATCGTCACAGTTCGCGTCGGTAACGTAGCGTAGGAGTGCACCCAACATAGTCTCGGACGGTGGGATCATTGGTGCCTCGCCAGCAAGAAGTCGAGCCATGTTGTGACCCGCGAGGATCCCGGTACCCAGAGATTCCGTGTAACCTTCCACGCCGGTCAATTGACCCGCGAACAGCAGCTTGTCGTCATCTCGAGTCGACAGGTGCGCCGACAGCGTTACGGGAGTGTTGAGGTAAGTATTGCGGTGCATCGAGCCAAAGCGTAAGAACTCCGCATCCCCGAGCCCCGGGATGGTGCGGAGCACTCGCCCCTGGTCCGCCTGTCTCATCTTGGTCTGGAAACCCACGAGGTTCCACATCTGGCCGGCGCCGTCCTCACGACGCAATTGGACGACAGCAAACGGTTCCCTGCCGGTTGTTGGATCCTCCAACCCAACCGGTTTCATCGGCCCGAACCGAAGCGTCTCGGGTCCGCGCCGAGCGAGTTCCTCGACAGGAAGACAACCCTCGAAAAAAGGCGTCTTTTCAAACTCGTGACATTCGTATTGGTCAACCTCGAGCAGCGCCTCCACAAGCTCACGATACTCCGATTCGGTTAGCGGCGCATTCAGATAATCGTGTCCCGACCCCTTGCCATAGCGCGAAAGCGGATACAACACGGACATGTCGAGCGATTCAGCGCTAACGATCGGAGCGATGGAATCGAAGAATTCCAGCGAGTCGACACCGAGCCGCTCTTTGATCGCGTCCGCCAGACGGTCCGATGTCAACGGCCCGGTCGCGATCACGGCAGGAGATGATAGTGCGGTCACTTCCTCTCTCTGCACTTCGATGTTGGGATGCGAGTAAACGCGTGTGGTAACCTGTTGGGAAAACAGATTCCGGTCGACTGCCAGCGCTGAACCGGCAGGCACGCGAGTGGCGTCCGCCACCTCCAGCAGCAGGCTGCCAAGCATCCGCAATTCGGCCTTGAGAAGCCCGTGCGGGTTGGAGGTCTCGACCGACTTGAAGGAGTTGCTGCAGACGACCTCGGCTAGACGATCGGTTTCGTGTGCCGGAGACGGGACTCCGGGCCTCATTTCGTGGAGTGTCACCGTTACTCCCGACTCCGCGAGAGCCCAGGCGGCTTCGCATCCCGCGAGGCCACCTCCAACGACACTCACCTTCACTTGTCGGGCGTCTCGGTATCCTCCACCGAAAACTGGTGCTCGCATTTCAGACAACGTATGTAATCCCCGCGTGCCTTGGTCGACCGTTTCTCGGCACCGACGTTTCCACACGAAGGACATTTCTCCGCAACGGGCGGGTGCCAGGTCGTAAAGTCGCAATCCGGATACCGAGCGCATCCGAAAAAAGTTCGACCGCGGCGCGTGCGGCGTGCAGCCAATTCGCCGGTGGTGCATTTGGGACATTTGACGCCGAGTGGCACCGGGCGCGTGTGTTTGCACTTGGGATACTTGGTGCAGGCCAGGAACTCTCCGTAGCGACCGGCCTTCACGACCATGGGTCCGCCACACTCATTGCACTTCTCATCGGTAGGGCGATCGGGCGTCTTCTTCTTCCCAAGAGGCTTTGTGTAACGGCACTTGGGATAGTTGGTGCAAGCAATGAAAGGTCCGAACCGACCGCTCTTCACCTGGAGTTTTCCACCGCATTCAGGACATGGCTCTGAGTCCAACTTCTCCACGTCGCTCTTGAAGGCATCCCGAATGACGGCTGCCATATCCACCTGTTCAAGCGCCTTGGCAAACGGCCCGTAGAAATCCTCGAGCACCGTGCGCCAATCCAGCGCACCCTCTTCCACCTTGTCGAGTTCATCCTCCATCTCCGAGGTGAACTCCACATTGAAGAGGTCTGGAAACTGGCTCACGAGCACCGTGGTGACCGTCTCTCCGAGTTCCGTCGGAAAAAACCGTTTACTCTGCATTCGGACGTAATCGCGATCTCTCAACGTCGACACGATGCTGCTGTAAGTGCTCGGGCGGCCGATGCCCAGGGTCTCCAGCTCCTTGACCAGGCTCGCTTCGCTGAAACGCGGCGGGGGCTCGGTGAAGTGCTGGTTCGGCTCGATGCCGGCCACGGTGGTTTTGTCGCCCTTCTCGAGCGCCGGTACAGGCTTGAGATCCTCGAAGGTCTGCTTGTCTTCGACTTCCTTGGCTTCGGAGTATAGGGTGTGGAAGCCATCAAAGATTATCACCGATCCCGATGCCCTGAAGAGGTACTTGCCGATCTCGAAATCGAGCGTCGTCGTGTCGTACACCGCGGGTTTCATCTGCGATGCGACAAACCGCTGCCAGACCAATTCATACAGTTTGCGTTGATCCGGAGATAGATATTTACCGACCTTCTTCGGCTCCCTCAGCACGTCAGTCGGACGTATCGCCTCGTGCGCTTCCTGGGCGCGAGCACCCTTCTTCAATCGGTACGCATTTGGCTTCGCAGGAAGGTATTGCTTGCCGTACTTGTCGAGTATGAAGTCGCGTACCTGTTCAATCGCACTCGGTGCCACGCGCGTCGAATCGGTCCGCATATAAGTGACCAACCCAACCGCGCCCTCATTGCCCAGATCCACTCCCTCGTAAAGCTGCTGCGCGCACGCCATCGTACGTTTCGCGGAGAAGCCAAGTCGTTTGGCCGCCTCCTGCTGCAACGTACTGGTGATGAATGGTGGAGCAGCGTGCTTCCGTCTCTGCTTGCGCTGCACATCTGATACGATGAAAGGCTTGCCCTCTACGTTGGACACCACCGCGAGCGCCTCGGATTCCGAACGCAACTCGGGCTTCTTGCCCTTCACCTTGTGCAGTTTGGCGGTGAACTCCTTGCGCTTCGCCTCGAGATTCACCTCGATCGACCAATACTCGCTTGGTTTGAACGAGCGGATCTTCGCCTCACGTTCGACGATCAGCCGCAGCGCCACAGTCTGCACGCGTCCTGCCGACAGGCCTGTCTTCACCGCTTTCCAGAGAAGCGGGCTCGCCTTGTATCCGACCAGGCGATCGAGTATGCGTCGCGCTTGCTGCGCCTCCACCTTTCGTTCATCGATCTCACCTGGGCTGTCCATCGCTTCGGTGATTGCGTCGCGCGTTATCTCGTGAAAGAGCACGCGGTGAATCGTGTCACCGTTGCCGAGTTGGCTTGCCACGTGCCAGGCGATGGCTTCCCCTTCCCGGTCGGGGTCGGTGGCGAGGTAGATAGCGGAGGAACTTTGCGCTGTCTTCTTCAAATCAGTTAGAGTCTTGGCCTTGCCTCGGATGGTTACGTACTTGGGCAAAAATCCGTTCTCGACCTCAACGCCCAACTCTCGTTGCGGCAAATCTCGGATATGCCCAACCGTCGCCTTGACTGTGTACCCCTTGCCCAGGTACTTGCCGATCGTCCTGGCTTTGGCAGGTGACTCCACAACAACCAATGAACTCTTCTTCTTCGCCATCTTCCTCTTCTTGCTCTTCAGACACGCTTTGCGCGGGGGGACATATTTATCTTACCGTGGCGCGTCGCGCAAGTTCGACCACCTCATCAGCGACTTCGTGAATGGTCTTGCCATCGGTAGAGATGGTCGCGTCGCACTCTTCATACAACGGCCGTCGTGTCGTCAGCAGGTCTCTCATTCGCGATAGCGGCTCGGGTCCAGCCAGCAGCGGACGGTCACCCGTGCCACCAACTCGCGATGCCGCGGTTTCAGGAGTTGTTTCCAGATAGATGGAGAATGCTCGGCCGCGTAGAGTGTGCAGGTTGTTCCCTTCAGCCGCCCATCCACCACCCGGAATCACCACCGAAGGCGGCCCCTCGAGAACACGCTGGGTCTCGAGTCTCTCCAGACGCCGAAACTCCCGCTCTCCAAGTTGCGTGATTATCTCCGCCACCGATGTGCCTTCGTTATGTTCGATGATCTCGTCGATGTCGCAGGACTCGACACCAAGCATCTGAGCAACGAGCCGACCAACCGTGCTCTTTCCGGCACCCGGAAGGCCCACCAGCACCAACTGTCGGTTCACAGCGTCAACTCAGCCTCGCTCGAGGCGACTATTCATCCTGGCGACATAGGCTTGCGAATTGTCGCGTACCTCTTCCAAACAATCACCGCTGAACCTCTCCACTGCCGCGTCCGCCTCGACCTTCATACGAGCACCGCGTCCGTGCCCTGCCATGCGGCGTCGGAGCTGATGATCTACATCCTCAGCCACCGGCGGCAGACCCGCGGGCACGCCCTCCAGGATGGCTGTCAGCGATTTCCCATGCGACTCGCCTGCGGAAGAAAAGCGAATCATCTCGCACTCCTTCTAGGAACAGCAGCACTCAATGCGCCCAATGTCATGAATCTACATGCATGGATAATTCCTTCCACTGCTCGGTTCATCTGCTGCATTCTATGCCCCGAAACAGCAAGAGCCCGGCCTCGCGGCCGGGCTCCCAACCTATCTCGAAATGGGGACTGATTACTGTTGCGATGTGCCCCACTCAGCTGCCGGGAAGGTGTTGGTGATAGAAGGAAGTTGGACAGTCACTACTCCATAAGCTGTCACACCGACAAGAATCTGGTCACCGCTTGCCAGCTTGGCCACGCGGAGCGGGCCAATGATCGGGTCGCGGATCGGTAGCGTAATGACCTTTTCGAAGAAGAATGTGTCATACACTTCGATCTCTGCCTCTGCGACCGCCACGAAGACCAAACGGTCGTCCGGATTACCCGTGCCTCCAAAGGTCCCCGCAGTTCCACCGACTCCGGCCTCAAAGTTGTGATCGAAATTCAAGTCCATTCCCGAAACGTCGCCCCTCTCAGAAATCAGGCCCTTCAGCCGGAGTTCCTCATTGAGCACGTAGACCGAATCCGAAGTACGGATGAGGTTGGTAAGACCATTGAAGTTGATCGCGATGGAATTCACGATCGTGGCTGTGTTGCTTATGAAGTCACTTACACGGAAGCTGGGTGTAATGCCTAGATCGGTCTCGATGGGCCCCGAGAAGGTCATCGGCGCTGCACCAACCGTGATGGTGCCACTGCACCTATCCGGCAAAATGCCCCGACCCGCGTCGAAACCGACGGCCTGTGCGAAGTTGTCACCCTCGATGACGCCGCCCTCTCCAGCCAGGGCATGCGAGAAGTCCCCGGAGTTCCGCACGAACGTGGTTTCACGGAACACCAGTTTCTCCACGTTGACCATGATTCCACACGCCGTAGCCAGGACAGTGTCGAGCGGAACGGTCGGGCCGCGATCGACAAACACGCGCAGCGTATCGAAGTCCGGGTGTGGCGGAACCTGGGCATGCTCCCAGAAGAAATGCGACGATGGTGTGACCGACGTGAGGTTCTCCCAACGCAGCGATCCCCTCAGCGGCAACGCGTCCTGATCTATCGTGGGAGTAGTAGAGTAGACCGCGGTTATTCCGTTGGCATTGCATGCTCCGGCACCAGGACGACACGTCATTCCCAAGTATTGCGGTCGATCCGAGAAGTCATGCCGCGTGAACTTGAGTTGAATGGTACCGGTAGCGTCATCGGCTTCTGTGGTTACTTCGTCGACAACGAAGTTCGGCAACGAATGGCGGCGTACCTCGCGTCGCAGCTGCAAGTCGACAATCGACAGATCGGTGCCTCCGGAGTTGGCGACAACTACCGTGTCGGCGTTGGCGCCCGTCGTCACGTTCTGCGGCCAAAGGGCGATGCCCCACGGACGCGATCCGACGGAGACACCTCCAGCCACGAAGCTGGTGTCGCTAACCTGGAACACTTCAATACGCCCAAGGTCCACGTTGGTGAGATAAACCTCGTTGAGATTCCGATTGTAGATACCGTCGATCACGCTGCCGCCGTCCGGCAGTGGAGTTGTGGTCCCGTGCACCACGAGCACCGTGTCCGACGACGCTGCCGCCGCTGCGCTCGGGCCCGCTTGGGGACCACCCGACGCACCTGTTGCTGTCGCAGTGGTATCTCGATTACCGTTTGCATCCTCAGCCCAGGCGCGGATGACAACAAACCTCGGAAGGTCGGTGGCCGGGAAGTTGAAATTGAGCGGCCAAGTATGGGACACATCGGTCAACGTACCACCACCGACCGCAGCCGAACCCACACCGACCTGTTGCGTAGTGTCGTCGCGCAGCAGGGCGTACCAGCCTACTTGTTGAATTCCTCCCGGATCGGTGGCCCGCACCGTTATCGAGTCGTCCACCTCGACACGGGTGTTGATGCTGAAACTCACGATCGGAGGATCCGTGTCGTTAGTCACCGACTGAACGGTCACCACTACCACGGCACTCGTGGCGGTTCGGCCGGTAGAGTCTCCGACAAAGCCTTGAATCGTGAACGTTCCCTCGGGCGCGCTCGCGGGCACTGTCAGTGTATCCACGAATGTCGTGAATGTCGGCAGCGGTGAGGAATACGCCACAGAGTTGCTGTCTGTGACAATTCCGGTAGCTAGATATCCCACATACTGCACGCCGGCTGAATGTTGCGCCACCAATTCGACGACGATCTGCCGCCCCTGAGAAGTGAGTGCACCCGAACTCGGCCTCTCGATCGACACCGTCAGGGCATCTTCGTTGATCAGGTAGAGCGAGTCTTGTACAGACGCGGTGTTGTTGTTGCCGTCGACAGCTGTAGCCGTTATGTAGACCATGCCGCCGGCGGTCGTATTGCCAGCCAGATCGACCGTGACGGCGAATGCAACAGAGGTCACTGCGCTCGTGAACACCGAGTCCATGGCGGCATTGTATCCGCCCGAATACTCGATCGTCAGGCTCTTCAAGCCGAGGTTGTCTGCAGCCGATACGCCGAACTGCAACCCCGAATCGATATTGAGCGTGTCGCCGCTGGTCTTTACGATTGAGACTGACGGGGCGATGCCGTCGTCCTCGAACCCCGGTTGGAACTGTCGCTCAGTGCAGCCCGACATAGACAACATCAGGGCACCGAGCGCCGATGTTATAATGACTCGATTACGCACGATTTCCCTCTGTTTGAGTCCCTACTTCAGTTTAGTTCCCCGTGGGACTGTCCAGTACGCGTGGAGTGACCAGAATCAGCAGATCACGTCTATGCTCGCGTCGGGTCGTGTAGCCGAATATCCCACCCAGAACCGGTAGGTCTACAAGAAACGGTATTCCGCTCTTTGCCACAGTGACCTCTGTCACAGTCAGCCCGCCGATCACGGCCGTCTCGCCATCCTCAACGAGAATCTGACTCGCTGCTTCCTGCGTCTGGAAAGTGAAGCCGACGTCGGCTGGGGCTGCACGGACGGATGAATTCTCGACCGCCACCTGCATCAGGACCTGGCGGCTGTTGGTCACGTGTGGCGTGACACGAAGCTGCAAGCCTGTCGGGACGATTTCCGTTACGGCTCGCGGTGCGCCTTCGGCCGCGCCCGCCTGGCCACCCACGTCGATGGTTCGAATCGGAGTCCTCTCACCGACGAGGATATACGCCTCCGTATTATCTGCAGTAGTTGTCAAGGGCTCGGCCTGCAAATCGGCCAGCTCGACACGTTGAAGGGCATCGACAAACGACGTGAGATTGAAGCTGCCAATTGCCGTCGAGAATATGAGTTGGAGAGCAGGCCCTGGTATGATCGCTTCCGCATTAGCCATACCGGCGAGCGCATTGCCACCGAGATCGACGATGTTCACATCCTCACCGAAGAACTCCGTTGCCCTCACAGCATCAGGTACACCGTCACCGTCGGTGTCAACAGCCTCGGAACTCGCCGGGTCCGGACGTTGCACCAGTTTGTTGTAGAACTGGTCCGACGTACCTAAATCGTACTTGACCCCCAACTCTTCGATGTCAGTCCTGTCGACGAATATCAGCTTGGCCTGGATCGACACCTGCGGAGTCCGCATGTCGAGCTGTGAGACGAGATCCACGATTTCACCGATTCGGCTCTCGACTTCAGTGATGACCAATGAGTTCGTGCCGCTGTCGGCGACAACACCGCCGCGCTCCGACACAACGCTCGATAGCGTAGCCGCGAGCGAGGCGGCGCGTGCGAACTCCACATGCTCGATGCGGGTCTCAACCAGTTCAAACGAGTCCCGCGCCAACGCCATCGCGGCCCGGCTGGCGACACGGATCATCCCCGGTGGATCTTCGGTCCCGGCAAGGCCGTTCGCCTGCAGGATCTGCGCGAACGCCAGGTCCCACGGCTGGTTCTTGATGACAGCATCGATTGTCACGTCGATATCACGACCGATGATGATCGATTTGCCACTGTATTCAGCAAATGTGCTCGCAACATCACGTATATGAGCCGAGTCGAACGTGATGGTGAGCAGCGGCTGTTGAGACTGCAGTGCCAACGGCGCAGTCGCACTCGGCGCAAACGGTGACTCCTCCTCCACCATCGGCGGGAAATTCTCAGCCGGTGGCCCGTCGTACGCAGCGGACGACCACGCTTGGAAACCATGGTCAGACCCGAGCGCAATACGCACGGCATCGCCCGCGTACTCCAATTGATAGTCCTGGAGTGACTCCAACTCCAAGACTACCCGGACTACATCCGGCCGGAACTGCGTGTAGCGCACGTTGCGGATGCCACCGCGTACTCTACCATCGTACAGAGTGCCCGGCACCGTTAGCTGCGCCCCCACGAGATCGACAACCAGACGTGCCGGATTCGTGAGCGTGAAGTCCTGCACCTCGACGGAGCCGCGAACGTCGATGATGACGTTTGCGCGGCCCGCTCCCGGCAACACGCTAACCGCGGTTACCTCGCCTGGCCCCCCCGCAAGGGCTCGGGGCGCCGCAAGGATCAACCCTACGGCTGCGAGTATCAAGGACCGCTTCATGGCGTTCTCTCCTGCGTTTGCCTCTGACGCAATATTTCCTGGCGTTCACTACCAAATTCCGAGATGATCATCACAACCTCACCCGGGAGAATCTCGGCGACTCTCAGTCGCCCCAACATATCGCCGACACGAACTGAATACGCTTCATTCGCAATCGTATCCCGCAACACGGCAACACTGGCCGTCGGATAGCGGGGATCATACGCGATAGACGTTACGCGAAGATCTTCGATCAGGGGCCTGACATCACCCGACTGTAATAAGGATAAGAAGGGATCTCGCCCCGATCCGCGATAAGCGAACACTTCTCGCATCAACTCTGTCCGCGTCTCATCAGGGACGATCGTGTCGGTTGTCTGCTGCAGTGCAGCTCCCCGAACATCCCCGGGCGGCGTCTGCACCACCGAATCGTCGCCGGCGCACGCGAAGAGCAATCCGGCACACACAACCGCCCAGAACTTCCGCTTATCGGTCGCCACCGGTACCTCCTCCGGATTCAGTCGGTTGAGCCGGCTTGACGAACGTCCGCAAGTTGAATTCAGCCTGCAACAGAGCCCCGGTCGTGTCCCCGTGCGTGCGCTGAGCCACAACCGCCGCCTGCTCCAGTGTAAGGTCGGAGGGCACCATGATCCGGGACAGCTGCGCTATGTCGGACATCATGACACCGACCTGGTTGTAGTGCCCAAGCACGGTCCATCGGTACCGGACTATGTTGAACGGTTCGCTAACTTCCTCTACCGGTGCACTCATCTGGCCGATCTCCACGCCGTTCCGCCTGGCGCGGTTAGCGATCTCATCGATGAGCGTTGCAACATCGTTACCGGTCGGAACCAGTTCCTTCATCCGCTCAAGCGTGACCTCGAAATCCGCGCTTCGCTGCCGAATACTCTCCACCGTTCCGGTGGCAAGATCCTGGCGCGCCGCATCGACCTGCCGGCTAAGGGAGTCGATCTGCGTGCGCAATAGCTCCTGCTGTTCGACGCGTGGAGCGCGCCACAGCATCCAAAACGCCACTCCCCCGGCGATCGCCACAACGATCGCGATGCCCAACACCTGTTGTCTCTCTTTGGTTGTCATCGCCATTAGACGATTCCCCTACCGAAGAGTTTCCTGTAAAGGCGCGATTCGTACAAACGCGGAATCGGCCTGCTGAAACGTTGCCGTGATCGAGAACTCTTGTACCGCACGTTCCTCCTCGAGTACCTGCGTAGTCTGACCAGCGCGAACGTTGGCTATCCACGGCGAGTTCGTGAGATTTCGGAGGAAGCGCGTGTACGCATAGATGTCTGCCGTCCGCCCGGTGATGGTGAACGTCACAGGCGGACGCTCAACTGCGCCTTCCTCTAGGGCGGCCGCGTCCGGTGGTGCCGCCGGAATGAACTCGAGAGACGTAAGCCACGAAAAGTCTGGCAGGGCTTTGGCGACCTCATCCATGATGTGCGCCCAAACATAACGGTCGGAATCGATCTCCCTGATAGCGGAGAGTTCAATTTCGAGCGAATCGAGTAGGCGCTGCTGCCGTCGCTTTTCTCTGATCACGCTCTGAAATCGCCGATGCTGAGCGCTAATCTGATCCGCTTCTTCCTGAAGGGCCGCGACCTTGCCGTTCTCGGTGAAGAAGATGAACCCGACCACGGGAAGGACGATCGCCCATACGGCAATCGTACCAATGAGTAGCGGATCTCGGACTCCTTTGAGTAGCTCACCGAAGTCCGGTAGAGCTATGCCGCCACCGGCTGCCTTCTTCTTCTTGCCCGGAAGTAGATTGATCTCAATCATGGTCTGCCGCTCCAACCACCATCAGCCTGACCGCAGGGCGAGACCGGTCGCCAGCATCAACAGCGGTGCGACCTCGTCCACATCGACGGTGTCAAAGATCCCGTCCTTCGCGTTCAGGCGCTGAATCGGATTCGCTACCTCCACCGGGACATTCAACCGCTGATTCAGAACGTCGGTCAACCCCGGCACTCGCGCTCCGCCACCACAACAGAAAATCCGTTGTATCGAACCTGCATCCCGGCTCGCGGATTGCAGGAAAGCCGACGCTCGTTCCAGGCCCACGGCGATTTCCTCGCCGCGCGCCTGTACGAATGGATCGAGGTCCGGAGATCGCTCAAAGCCCTTGAGCAAGCCCTCGGCATCGTCGGCCGACAACCCGCGCTCTCTCTGTAGGTCCTCACGTATTTTGCGCGTCCCAATCGTCAGGTCGCGGGTGAGTAGTGGGACCCCTTCTTCCAGAACGTTGACGTTGGTCAGCTCATGCCCGATGTTCAGAAGGGCAACCACACCCTCCATGGCGTCTGGATGGTTCACCTCAAAGGCATTGTGCAGAGCAAACGCGTCTACATCGACCACGCCAGCATCCAGCCCTGCCTGCGACAGCAGATGGACCTTGTCTTCCACAAGATCCCGTTTCGCCGCCACCAGCAGGACGTCCATCTGGAGCCCTTCACCCTCCGGGTCCAGAATCTGGAAGTCCAACTCGACCGCCTCGATGTCGAACGGGACGTGCTGCTGCGCCTCCCAGCGCACAACCTCGAACGCCTCGCTCTCTTTCATGCGATCAACCTGAATCTTCTTGATGATCACGTCCCGCCCACCCACAGCCACCACAACCTTCTTTTGTTTGATTCCGGCGGTTTTGAAGAGTCCCTGTATCGTGTCGGACACAATACCGGGATCCATGATTTCACCTTCGACAATCGCGTCTGCCAGAACCGGAGTGACAGAAACGCCACTCATGACCGGACCCCCTTTGCCGTGATCCACGGCTACAAGCTTGAGGAGCCCGCTCCCGATGTCTAATCCGACCGTTGTTGAACTTCCGCCGAGCCCGAAAATCGCCATATCTGCCTACAGGTCAACGAGATAAGTGAGTTTCGCGGGTCATACTGTACGCCTCGCAAGTCAGTTTGTCAAGCTCTAACCTACTTTAAGCCAGCCCTAACAACCCTCTGGCAGGCTTCAACTTACGTCATTTCAGTACAAGTCTAGCCAGCTTCGCTCCTGCAACAACACACCCCGACCTGAGCCCGCAAGCGACCTACTGACGACACAACTCGAATACTGGATTCTCGTCAAACCGTCCAGGGTCTGGGGCTCGAAGTCACGGTTGTCCACGATCACAGCGCCCGTAATCTTGCTCCCGATCCCGACACTCTGAAACCTGCCGGTCACGACTACTACGCCAAAGTAATGAAAATCACCTGAGACCGTTAGATCACCGTCGACGACTACAATCCCTTGCCCATATCCCGATTGAACCAGCAGGTCACTTTCCGAATAGACCGCGGGAAAGTGGTCGCCGCAAGCCCCCCCGGGGTCATAAGGATTGCCCCAATTGTTCGGGCTTTCTGTGACGCAGATCCCATTTGACTCAACAGACTGGGCGCGGATGCCCCCACCCTGCAAAATGTGAGCGGCAACCGCTCGAAGATCCGCAAGTGTCTCCCCACCCAAACCAACCGGTCCGGAGCCGGCCCCTGAGCTGTCCACCCCCCACAAAGGGCTCCCGTCCAAGCATCGAGACGGCTCACATCCGGTCCATGGTGGAACCTCCGGATCGGATGCTGGGATTCGCAGGGCCGGGAGATAAGCGCTTGTCGGCGGGCAGTTCCATGCGTAAGGAGATCGGTCCGATCCAGCGATCCGTACCGATTCTCCGATGTCCAGAGGGCCGCGGATCTCAAGGGCAGCGTCGATCGTCACACGAAGGGAACGGAGTCGCATAATGGTGCCGGAGCGCTGCCGAACCTCGGTGTTGGCACTCATTCCCTCAGATGAAACCAAGAACAGACGAGGACCCAGTCGTGTTACTGCTCCCTCATATGAACCGGTTCCGTCAGCTATCTCACCAGCGAAAAACGCCCTGCCACCAACCTCGAGACGGTTATACCTGACGACATCCCAACGCCTCAGAGGCTCGTATGCACCTGCATCAGCAGCGGCAGAGGCTTGCTGGAACCGCACGAATTTGCGGTCTACCTGGCGCTCTCCGAAACTCAACACAAAGGCTGTGCTGGAAAGCATGCCCAAAATGAAGAGCGCAAACACGACGAGGGCCAGCGCGGCACCGCGCTTTCCTTGGCGTGCTCGGGTACGCCGCTCAGGGGCAGCGATCCCAGCCATTGCCTCAAGAACTCAATGGGTTGTTGCGGAGGCCGACGTGGATCGTCAACGAATCTCGCACCGGTTCGCCACCAGTTCCAGCCGGAAGGTAACCGACGCCGACGACCTTGATGGAAATGCGCGCCACGTCCGCAGGCCGGTTTGCGATTCCACCATCGGCTCGGAAATAGTCGAACCGCAGGCCTCCCTGATCCACAGGACCCAGAATCGGTTGGGTGATGCTCCATCCGGCAGCAGGCCTCATTTCCCGAAACCCGATCCAGGAACGCCCTTCAGTGCCTGAATAGAGGAGTATCCTCGTCAGTTGAAATCCGCGCACGACCGCTCCGCGACGCACCCCATCGAGCGCACCTCCAAACACGCCCTGCACGGCCAACCGAAGCCCCGGTTCTTCTCCAGGGCAGAGGCCACCAGTCGTCACGCTGCTCAATGCAGCGGTGAGCCATTCATCGTCGTCGGGGATGGCTTCGTCGTTTTCTGCATACAGCAACACCGAATCGCGCCCTGCCTCGACTTGCCGCAGGCTGGCATGCGGATTCCGCCATACCGTCACCGTCGATGCGGCGAGATTTGGCACCATGCACAGGAAGTAGGTGCTGCGGCTTGCTCTGTACGTCAACGAGGAACGATCCATCTCGACGATGTCACTCCCCTGTCTGTCACCTGCGTCCAATCCTCGGAGTTCGCTTGTCAACGTCGCCATCGCCGCTCGCAGATTCGCCCGAACCCGTGCTAACTCAATTTGACGGGAGTATGTTCGAAGACCGGTGAGAAGTACCGAGCCGATCGCCACGGTGGCGACGCACGTCAGTGCCAGCGAGACAATCAACTCCACCATGGTGAAACCGCGCTCGCGCACGCCGGATCAGCAGGGAAGAATGGCTGAAAAGGTGTCGGCGCGGATACGTGCTCTTGCGGAGCTTACCACCACTGTAACGCGGCGCAGATCGGGGGCGATCTCGTCCGTTCTCCAAAAGTAACTCACGGTCCCTTCACTCCGTGCTCCAGCCGTTGTGCCGTTACACCCTTCACCACGGACCGATTCCAACAACTCCGCCGCGTGGGCGCTTGCCTCGATGGATGCGTGGCCGTCCTGAAACATCCTGGCGACCGCTGCGAAGGTCGAGAGCGTGCCCAGCAACCCAACCGTCAGTATGAAGCATGCGACCACCACTTCGACTATCGTGAAACCTCGGGCATCCAGCATTCACCGCTCCCTTTGTTGCGAGTGTTGATTGGAGGCAGGGCCGTCAAACGACCCGGGCACCCAACATAGGCGCACCGGCACCAGGTATGCGTAACCGGAACAACGCCCGAAACGGCCGAATAACGCAGCGGATTGGCGTGCCTCAGCCAGCTTGACCAGTCGCTCACCCATCTGGAAACGTTTGTGGACGTGGATAGGGATAGGGAAAAGAAAAGCGAGTGACGATCTCGAGGAAACACGTCACCCGCCATAACCGCTGCTTTGCTGCAGCAACTACTAATTACACGCTGGACTTCCCTCTACCGTTGCAGGTACCGGAGCTGCGGCCCCTCCCACGAATATCGCGCAGGTTTCGGTCACATGACTGTGTGTGGCCGTTGCCGCCCAACCTCCCACGTCAGCAGCCGTGACAGTTATGCTCACGCCGTTCGATGGCGAGAAGCTCACGGCTGCGTTGGGTATGGCGCCATTGTAGTAGAGGCCGTTGTCGTAGTAGTAGCTCTCCTGGGCGGAGGCAAAGTTCTTGAGGTCCGACTTCACCGCCGCAAGGTACGCCTTGCCCTTGGTCCCCGAGAACTTCGGGATCGCTACAGCGGCCAAGATCCCGATAATCACCACTACAATCAACAGCTCGATGAGGGTGAATCCACGCTTACCTGTCTGGCGACCTTGGCCAGAAACTACACAACGCTGGCCGCGGCGTCCTTGCGAATCGTCACGACCAGCACAGTGTAGCATCGTTAATCCCCGTAAGCGTTCAAGGTTATGCTTGCCGGTGGGTTACCAGCAAGCCACCTCGCCCTCGACGGTTACGGCGGCGTTCGGTGACGTACCAGTACCCACGTACACGCCACAAGCTGTGGTTCCGGTGGCACCAGCATGCGTCGCTGTGGCCGCGTAGCCGGTAGCAGTGGGAGCGGTAACCGCGGCGGTCACGCCCGTGGTCGCAGCCCACACGCCAGCGCCAGTCAGATTGGCCACTGCGCCGTACGTGCTGGCGTCAGAGAAATAGGACTCTTGTGCGGTAACGAGATTCTTGAGATCGCTCTTCATCGCCGCGACATACGCCTTCGACTTCGTGCCTGCGAACTTCGGGATCGCGATCGCAGCCAAGATACCAATAATGACTACCACGATCAGGAGCTCGATCAGCGTGAAACCCTTTTTGTTGCGTACCATCGTATAAGCCTCCATCGGAGTGATTTTCCCTTGCCCGCTTCGGGGCCACTAGATTGCTTGCGGTCCGAGCAATTCGCAACGCGCGTGCCAAGACGTGCGTGACGACTCGTAACACTCAATACCACAACACTTTACACAGTCTTGCCAATTCGACCAATCAGGTGGAGCCGTTCGCGAATCGCGGCTATTTGCAATTTGCATTGCCGTTTGCCACCGTCGATCTGAAGGTCTCGACGGTGGCTTTTTCCGGTTCCGGGGCGAGGCTCAACGCCGTATCGACCTGGGCCAAGGCCAAGTCACATCGACCAGCCTGAAGTGCTGCATCAGCGAGCATCATTCGAACAGACCAGACATTCGGTTCCCGCTGCACGAGTGAATTGAACACGGTTACCGCTGCATCGAACTCGCCAGCCCGCATCAAGACTTCTCCCCGAACGAGCATCAGGCCTCGGGTCTCACCGTGGAGTCTCCCCATGGCGTCGAGAACTCCAAGCGCATCCGAGTCCCGCCCGGATCGGGTCAGCGCCAGCGCCAGCGGCAATGCCGAGGAGAGCCTAGTCGAGTCGATTGCGACAGCATGGCTGAGCAGCGGGATTGCGGGTTCGTAGCGCCCCGTCGCGGCGTAAAGCCTGCCGAAATCCTCCAGCAGTTGGGGGTGTTCGGGATTCAACCGAACCGCCATCATCATTTCCCGTTCGCCCAGGGCGCTGTCACCCTGTTCGAAGGCGAAATGTCCGTTCGCCCAATGGCTCCGAAACGAGTCAGGCGCATCTTCCATGAGCGTTGCAAAGAAGACTTCATTATTTCGCCAGACGGTGGCCCGTTCTACGCTCCGAGCGGCGAAGAGAATCAGGACTATGCCAACGGCAAGTGTCAATACTCGCCGCTGGGCCGATTCCGTGAATCTCTCATATCCAGCAACTACGATTCCGGCCAGCGCCAGCGCCCAACCCAAGGAAGGCAAAAGCAGCAGCCGCTCCGCCATCAGGACTTCCAGCGGCACCACAACGTTGGACACCACGGAGACCGCCACCCCGAAAAGTGCTACGCCAACGAACACGGCCCTCAGCTGGTACCTGCGAATAAAGGTTAGCACTAAGAGAGATGACCATAGTAGGATGGCGATGGCGTGGTTTACACCAAACGCCACCTCCGGCACGAGGTGCAATGGCGAGTAGTCGGCAGACAACACTATTGGAACAAAAAGAACCCTGAGCCATGCAAGCGTCACGGGTAGCATGACCACCACTCTGCGGACGACCGATTCGGGATCGAGTCCGGTCGCGATCCCTCCGGCCGCGGTTACGCCACCGCCGAATTCAGCCCGCAGCCAAAGGTATACCACTATCACCACGCAGCTCGCCAACGGTACGAGCCATTCCCGTTTGGCAACGGACCCGATCAGACTTCCGTCGATTTGCGCTCGGAGCCACCATAAAACCACCATGGCGGCCGGCAACGTTACTGGTTGTTCCTTCCCGCCGAGTCCGAGAATCAGACACGCCAACGCTGCCAACAGCAGCCAGAAGCGTGAACGCTCGGACGATGTGCCGGCCCGTTCCCAGGTCGCGAGCAGCGCTCCAACGTATCCCAGCGCCGCCCACAATTCGGCCTGACCCACAATATTCGCTGTGACCTCGACGTGCACTGGATGCACGGCAAACAAGAGCCCCGCGACCAAGCCCACCGCCGGATTGAACATCCTCACGCAGAAGAGCCCCACCAAGCCCGCCACCAATCCATAGAGCAGAACGCTGCCAACATGGAACAACAAGGGCCCGCCGCCACCGACAGCCCACTGCAGAGCGAACGCCGTCAGGGCAACCGGCCGCCACATTACATCGCCCCGCTCTTCCGGCCAGAACGGCGACGACAGAAGCTCCACGAAATCTAGATGGTGGACTACCTCATTGCGCTCGACAATCCAAACGTCATCGTAGACGAACCCGTTGAGTAGGGAAGGAAGCGCCACACACACAGCCACTGCTGCGGCCACCAACACCACCAGCACGAGACCGTGGGGGGACTGTTTTGCCTCTGTGTGAACGCCAGCGGTCACGGTCGCACCCCCGGCAATGAGCGGAGCGAATCAGTTGTCCCAAGCGGCTCCATCACTGGAAGACCGTCTGGATCACCACGAGCTGGCGCGAAGCGCCAGACCTGCCAGCCGGGATACCGGGCGAATAGAACGTCATTCCGCTCATAAAGATCGCGCGCGAAAACGATGCCTTCGTCCAAGCCCACAGCATTCCGCCATGCCAGGTTCCCGAAAGTCGTGAAGCCTTCGAGATCACGCTGCATCTCCACTCTGCACTCGGACGGCAAATTCCGCCGAGGTTGTAGACGCAGTGATGGGTCTGGCCAGTTCGCAACCGGCTGCGCCGAGCCCGCCATTTCGAGCATGCCTGCGAGGTTCCCCGAAACCTCACTCCCAGGAAGGCGGGTATTCCGAGCGAGCAGAACCAAGCGGTGCAGGTCGCACGCGTCCACTTGGCGAAGGGCCCGTTCCACCAATTCTGGCCGTGCTTCAAGACCCCACAGATTGGTCACGATACGGCTGCTCCAACTCTCAGGAATGATCACCAGTGCGCGCCCGACACCTTGTTGCACAAGTTCCTTCTCAGGGTGAAGCTTCATCGTTGCAAGCTGGGCACGATACATCTCCCACCGGCGTGGCAGGACCCCACTCCAGCCCCAAACCAGTACCACTCCCACTGCGACCACGAGCGCAGCGTCGATGCGAATCACGCTGCAACGCGCTCGGCGTGCAAGGCCCCACGCCCACCGCCAAGCACGTGCCGTGCCAATAACAATGAACGGAGCCGCTATATAGTAGAACCGCGGACCCGGGTAGTACCCCGAATGCCAATAGAAGAAATAGAGAAGCGGCGCTGATAAGAAGCCTACAGCGACCACGACATCCCTCCACCCACGCTGCCGACCAAACAGAGCCCAGCCGGCAAACGGCAGTAGCGCGAGAACAGGCCATTCATAGAGATGGATGTGCAGACGCCGGATCGCAACGACCATGTTGCTCAGGCCAACCAGCGGCGTGTATTCTCGCCCCCAGGGATCCGTGTGAAACCCCAAGCCCAGGCCCTCTCCTTGCAGCACGGTATACCCAAGTGTGATTGGAGATCCGAACAAACTCCAGTTGAGCCCCCCCCACAGAAGCGCTACTGGCACAACGCCAAGGGCCATCCAGCCAACGATTGTTGCCCGGCGCCCTGCCACGACCCAGACCGCGACGGGTAGGGTGGCGGCAACCGCATCCAGCGGGCGGGTCATTGCGACGAGGGCAAGCAGAAGACCTGCGCCGAACGCGTGCCACCGATTGACTCGCTTCGGGCCCCACACCAGCGCCCACGCACCCAGAGCGCACGTCACAGCACCCACATGGTTCATGTACGTGGCGGACATAAACAACACCCAGGCCGATGTGGCCCAGAGGAAAGCCGCAACCAGGCCGGTCTTCGGCCCGTAAAGACCGCGCGCCGCAATGTAGATCAGTGCGGTGCTCACTCCGCCGAGGACTGGATTCACCAACCACTCGGCATGGAGCAGGATCCCTGGCGCCAAGAATAGAGCCTGCCCCGGTGGATACTGTGATACCCAAC
>JBDGYW010000009.1:0-26655 GCA_039588935.1 Gemmatimonadota bacterium
CCGGACGTATCCTCGCCCCAGGCTTCATCGATGTGCATACTCACGCGGAGTCCGGCCTCGACAGGCTGCCGCGAGCCGACAATTTCCTGCTCGACGGGGTCACGACAGTCGTAGCCGGAAACTGCGGTGGCTCGGAGACTGATATCGGCGAGTGGAGCAGCGGCCTGACCGGACTCGGAATCAACGTAGCCACGCTGGTCGGCCACAATTCGATTCGGCGCGAAGTCATGGGCCTGGATGACCGGCCACCGACCGCGCTGGAACTCGAACAGATGCAGACGCTGGTCGATCGGGCGATGCAGGACGGTGCAGTGGGTTTCTCGACTGGCCTCCTCTATGTGCCAGGCACTTACGCTGACACTGAAGAGGTCGTGAGCCTCGCGAAGGTCGCCGCGCTATACGGCGGTGTCTACACGAGCCATATACGCGAACAGGGCGCCGGGCTCCATGAATCGATCAATGAAGCCGTGTCGGTAGGCCGAGAGGCACGCATGCCGGTGCAGATCTCGCACTTCAAGGTCAAGGGACGCACGCGCTGGGGCAGCATCGGCGACGCAATCGCACTCGTGGAGGCGCATCGTGCCGGCGGAGTCGACGTATTGATCGACGTCTATCCCTACGAGAGGGCGAGCACGAATTTGGGCGTGAACGTGCCTCGATGGGCGGTTGCAGGCGAGACGGAGGAGATCGCAGCGAGAATCGAAAACCCCGAAACGCGCGCACGCATAGTCGCCGAGATGAAAGACATTCTCGCAGATCAAGGCTACGACGACTATTCGTTCGCGACTGTGGCCCAGTATAGGCCGAACCCGGAATGGAACGGAAAGTCGATAAGCGAGATCAATGTCTCAACCGGCAAAACGCGAACGATCGACAACGAGATAACCACAATCTTGGAGATGATGCATGAAGGTGGCGCGGCCGGAAGCGCCTATGGCGCTTCGATGATCTACCACTACATGAGCCTCGAGGACGTCGAGACGATCCTGCGATATCCGAACGCCATCGTCGCGAGTGACGGGGGGGTCGTCACGTTTGGCGATGGCCAACCGCATCCGCGTTCGTACGGCACCAATGCAAAGGTACTAGCCGAATTCGTACGAGAGCGCGAGCTGATGTCGCTCGAGGAGGCGATCCGGCGCATGACGTCTCTGCCCGCTCGAACCTTCCGCTTTCAGGACCGTGGCATTGTTCGCCCAGGATTCGTCGCAGACTTGATCCTTTTCGATCCGGATCAGGTCGCGGATAGAGCCACATTCGCCGACCCGCATAAGTACAGCGAAGGTTTTGATTACGTAATCGTCAACGGTACCCTCGCGGTCGCAGATGGAGCGATAACGGACGAGCGGTCGGGCGAGTTCGTGATGGGGCCGGGATATTCACGGACACCACGGTTGAGGTGAGTCGGACCGAACGAACAACTCATTGAAGAAAATGCGTGATGTCGGTCAGCATACCGGTGAACTATCAATCACTCCAATTACCCGCGATTATGGGAAGATGAGCAGCCCATCCGCTCTTGGAACCCAATCCCCCAAAGCCGGGCCGACACCCCAGTACCGCGTGGGGCGGTAGAGAAAGATCCACGGTGCGTCATCACGAATGATTGAGTAGATCCGTCTGTAGATGACCTGCCGCTCCTCCACAGAAATCGTCGCCTGAGATTCTTCGATCAAAGAATCCACCTCCGGGTTGCCATACCCCTCCCACCAGGGGCCTCGGCTTCCCGAGTGGATTTTTTCCATCAAGACGCGGTAGGTACTGCGCGGGCTGGAGTCGAACGCGGCTGCGTCACGGATGTTCTTCTCCCGGACCATTTCCGAATAGGCCGCCCGATTCTGGTGCTCGACGATTTCCAGCGTAATCCCGACCTCGCTGTATTGCTCCGCCATCAGCCTCGCCAGTGCCGGGGCCTCGTCGGGCATGGCCGAGGGGATATCGAATACCAACGTCAAACCGTCTTCGTATCCGGCTTCCGCCAGAAGGCTTCGAGCCCTATCGGGATCGTAGGGATACACAGGAGTGTCAGGGTTGTAGCCGAAGTGGTGCGGGGTTAGAAAGCCGTTGAGGGGCTTTGCCGCTCCGTGCTTGATCTCGGTGATGATCTGATCCAGGTCGAGTGCGTAGTTCAGCGCCTGGCGGACTCTGGGATCTCGGCACGGCCCCTTCTGAGAGTTGGCCATGAAGATGATTGCCAAACCGCTATCCCACTCACGAGCCTGGGCACCTCCAACTTCGTTGATCCTGTTACTACCCTGAAGCCCAATACCAGAGGCTATGTGCGCCTCGCCATTCAACACAGCATCGACTCTTCTTTCGGGATCCCTCTCGGCAACCCAGTGGATCTCGCGAAAAAGGGGGGTCCCTCCCCAATAGCCGTCATGTGCAGCAAGAACAAGGCGGTCGTCGCTTTGCTCTGCGATCTTGTACGGACCACTGCCCGTATATTTACCGGGCAATTTGTCCAGCTCACTCGCCGGACTAATGGGCATAGCGACCAGGAGATCCAGAAGATCCGCCATGGGATCCTCGGTGACTATCCTCACTGTCGAGTCATCGAGTGCGGATATCTCGGCGGTTCCCAAATAGCTGATGTACACACCTTGGGTACCGAAGGAGCCACCGATGGCAGGATCCAAAACCCGGCCCAGGGTGGCGACTACGTCCGACGCACTCAGTACCTCGCCGTTGTGGAATCTCACACCATCACGCAGGAAGAAAGTCCAGGTTCGGGCGTCGTCTTCGACGTTCCATCTCTCGGCCAGGGAAGGCTGGAAGTGGCCTTCCTCATCGAGCTTCACCAAGGCTTCATAGATGGAGAAGATGATACCGAGCCGGTTGGACGCGTCGCTGGCTATATGGGGATCACCAATCGAGACCGACGACTGCATGACAATCAGAACATCAGGCCGCGAATCCGTGGGAGGGGACCCGCAACTCGCAACCACGATTGCAGAAAGGAACAATCCAACAAATGAGCCAATGAACAGGATTCTCTTCGAATTGCGTTTCTTCATTCCTGAGTATCCCCCGCTGAAGGATTGACCGCAGGTAACCTATCTGTTGGCAACGATGGCTGCAAAAGCGAGATGATCGCGTGATTGCGTAGCGTGGTTGATCCGAAGGTTGTTTTCAGCCGCCAGACAACGACATACTTCTCTTGAGCTGATCGTCAATCGAAGATTATTGAGCGTAGACATCACAGCAAATCCTATCTGCGAGACGTTTCCCAACATGGAGCTGTCGTGACCGATTCAAAGTCCCATCCAGGTTCCTTTCTTGCCCCATCGTTTCTTATGCTGACCGCCCTCTGGCTGCTGCCCGGCCCCTTGGCGGCCCAGGAGCGCGATCAAAACGAGGTCGTTCACCCGAGCCTCATCGAGAAGATGGAATACCGCCAGGTCGGGCCATTCAGGGGTGGGCGCTCTACCGCTGTCGGTGGATTTCCCGACGACCCGCACGCCTACATCATGGGGACCACGGGCGGAGGTGTTTGGATCACCGAGGATGCAGGGGAGACGTGGGAGAACGTGACAGACGACTTTCTGGACGTTGGATCCATCGGGGCGGTGGAGGTAGCGCCAGGTGACCCCAATGTCATATACGTGGGCACGGGCTCGGCTGGAATCCGGGGCAACGTAAGCACCGGCAGGGGGGTGTGGCGCTCGACGGACCGAGGCAAGAGTTGGACCTTCCTCGGGCTCCCGGAGGCGGGCCTCATCGCGAAGATCCAGGTTGATCCCCGCGATGCAGACGTGGCCTTTGTGGCAGCGCTAGGTAACGCATTCGGGAAGAGCGAGGAGCGTGGTGTCTACCGAACGCAGGACGGCGGAGAGACCTGGGCCCGCGTTCTTTTCGTGGCAGATTCGGTGGGTGCCGTCGACCTGATAATGAATCCCAACAATCCCCGAGAGCTCTACGCCGGAATGTGGCGGGCGGAACGAAAGCCATGGACGCTGATCGACGCGTCCCGGGACGGTGGGCTCTGGAAGACCACCGATGGGGGAGACAGTTGGACTCGACTCACCGATCCATCTATGGACAACGGTCTTCCATCGGAGACACTCTTTGGCCGCATCGGCTTGGCCATCTCCCCGGCTAACCCGGACAGAGTCTGGGCTCTCATCAACGCCCCTGATCCCCATGGCGGAATCTGGCGCACCGACGACGGCGGTGAGAACTGGGAGAAGGTGAACCGCGACCGGCGCTTCCGCCAGCGTCACTGGTACTACACCCACTTGGAAGCCGACCCCCAGGACTTCAACACCCTATACGTCTTGAACACGGGCACGTACCGGTCTGTGGACGGGGGCAAGGAATGGTCCCGCATTCAGGTCCCTCATGGAGACGTCCACGATCTCTGGATCCACCCTTCTGATCCTAATGCCATGGTATTGGGCAACGACGGTGGTGCCCAAGTGAGCCTAACCGGTGGGAGCACCTGGTCCACCATGCACAACCAACCCACGGCGGAGTTTTACCGCCTTGAGGTGGACAACCAGTTCCCCTACCGCCTCTACGGGGCCCAGCAGGACAACAGCACAATCTCGGTGTCATCCCGGGTGGCAGGCGACCTCTTCGTGGAGCAGGACTGGTTCAGCGTGGGCGGCGCCGAGAGCGGACACATCTCCGTCCATCCCCACCCCGACTCGGCTCATATCGTCTGGGCCGGAAACTACATCGGGCAGATCGATCGAACGAACCTGAAGACGGGCGAAAGCAGGAACATGATCCTTTACCCCCAGATGGGAGACGGGGTGGCACCTCGTGACGCCCGCTACCGCTTCCAGTGGAACGCACCCATCCTCATGTCCCGTCATGATCCGAATGTGGTCTACCACGCTTCCCAATACGTACACCGAACCACCGACGGGGGAATGAGCTGGGAAACCATATCACCCGACCTCACTACAGACAATCCCGAACAGCAGGGAGTTCCCGGAGGTCCCCTCCAGCACGACCACACCGGCGTGGAGGTGTACAACACCATCTTTGTCCTGAGCGAGTCACCGCAGGACGCGGCTGAGTTATGGGTCGGCACCGACGACGGTCGAGTACACATCACTCGGGATGGCGGAGGGAGCTGGACCGAAATCACACCAGATGCCATGCCCGATCAGGGAACAGTCAACTCGATCGATCTGAACCCCAACCGGCCGGGCAGGGCGGTGATGGCGGTCTACAAATACCGCGACAACGACTTCCGACCCTACATCTTCCTGACCAATGACTACGGTGAAGACTGGCAGCTCCAGACAGACGGCCAGAACGGAATTCCCGAGGACTTTCCTGTACGAGTGGTGCGTGAGGACCCGGAACGGGAAGGGCTGCTCTACGCCGGCACCGAGTTCGGGATGTTTGTTTCCTTCGATGATGGAGAACACTGGCAGACCTTCCAGCAGAACCTGCCACGGACGCCCATCGCCGACCTCAAAGTGCACCACCAGGACTTGGTAGTGGCCACCCACGGACGCTCGTTTTGGATCTTGGACGACGTTACGGCGCTCCACTCCATGCAGGACTCCGTCCACGAAACCATTCTCCACCTCTTCCAGCCTCGCGAAGCCACTCTGGCACGTTTCCGCGCAACCGGGGGAGACCGTGCACCCGGGAGTGCACCTAGCGGAGTCGTTCTCAACTATTGGATCGGAGAAGCCGCTACCGGCGACGTGGAGATATCGGTGCTCGATGGCACGGGAACGAAGATCCGAAGTTTCAAGGGTTCGCTTGATCCGAAGCAGTCCGGCCCCGACGACGATGGCGGTGGTGAGGAAGGGCTGCGGGAAGGCTCGTTCACGGACGTAGCCGAAGCAGGGGAGGCCGACACCTCCGAGGTCAACGAGCCTACGACCGAGGACACCGACGAATCTGAGGATCCCAATCTCGAGGAGGAGGACCTGGAGGTCGAACATGGTATGAACAGGTTCGTATGGAACCTCCAGTACCCCGGACCTGAGGTGATCGAATCGGCGCAATTCTCCCTGGCCTACACGGGTGGGCTGAACGCACCACCGGGGAGGTACACGTTGAGGGTAAAAGTGGGAGACGAAAGGGGCGAAGTCTCGACAGCGGTTGCACTGGATCCCCGGATTTCCACTGTCACCGACGCAGACATGGCCGCCCAGTTCGAGTTGTCACGACAGGTTCGGGACCGTCTCACGGAGGTTCACTCCGCCATTCAGGAGATCCGCTCCATTCGGGAGCAGATCGAGGGAATTCTCAAAAGGCTGAAAGAAGACGACGACCGCGAGCAGTTGGTAGAAGAGCTGGACAGCATTTGGCAGGGGCTCGACGAGGAATTCGCAGGCGTGGAAGGGGCGCTCATCCAGACCCGCAATGAGTCGGGGCAGGATCCCATCAACTTCCCGTCCATGTTGGACGACCAGTTGGCATACCTGTATAGCCATGTGACAAGCTCGTATGGCCGCCCCACTCGAGGGGCCTACCAGCGTTTCGAGGATCTCGTGGCTGTTACGCAGCCCATCCTAGAGCGCATGAATGGGACGGTAAAAGACCAGGTCGCGGAATTCTCCAGAGTCCTCGCGGAGGCAGGTGTAGGACCCGTGGTAACGATCGGACGTTAGGCTTTGGTCGCCAGCAATCGGGGCTGCCAGTGTGTTAAAGATGCTGTTTGCAGGAACGGGAGAGGAGAGCGTGGAGAGTCCCCACGCTCACCTTCTGCCGCCCCTCCCACCTCTACCACGCATGCCGCGGCCCGACCCCGGCCGCAGGTGGTACATGAACCTGAGCAACAAATAGTGACCCAGTGACTCTATCCGCGTCTCTTGGATGGAATTCGACGAACTCGTAAAACTCACGCCCTGATTCTGGTTGAGCAGGTCGAAGCCAGTCAGCTCGAGTTCGGCTCGTTCGTCAAAGAGGAGACGCGAGATGGAGGCCTGCAACATCGCGACGTTCTGGCCCGGGCCGAACACGTCCTGATCGAAGATCCGATAGTTGAAGGAGCTATTGAACGTCCAGGCGTCTCCGAGGTAGTAGGTTCCCCTCGCATAGATGGTGCTGTTTACGTAGCTCTGGTTCAGTTCCTCGTTCAGCGAATAATCCACATTGTTGAAGGTGACCCTTCCACCGGCTTCCACGTCGTAGATCTCCTTGTCCCGGTTCTCGAGGCTGGCGTTCACCGAATTGCGCAGAATTCGGCTCACGTTTTCTGCCTGGTTCACAAACTCAGACCCAGTAGAGTAGGTGACGCTATAGTTGAGATTGAGCCTTGCGCCGATCGATCGAATAGGCCGCCCGTAGTTTACTCCGCCGTTTGTGGACCACCCTCGACCGGAGTTGATCGGCGTGACTTCCTGGAGCCCATTATCCTGCACGGTCCGTGACTGGACAATGTTGTTCGTCGTGTACGAAAAGCGCAGGAACGTGAACAGGTTCACGAAGCTGAACTGGTCATAAAATCGGTACTCGGCGCGCAGCCCATGGGTGTACTCCGGAGTCAGATCCGGATTGCCCGTATAGACGTTGAGCGGATTGGTATTGTTGGAGAAGGGTTGGAGTTCAGTCATCGAGGGCTCACGCGTCGACGTCGAGTAGCGGAGATTCAAGTTCCAACCCGGTTTGAACTGGATTCTGTAGTTCAAAGAGGGGAGAACGTGGGTGTACCCGTTGGAAATATGCTCGTCCCGATCCAGGATAATGCCGTCCAGTTCCGAATTCTGGACCTCCAATCCGAGGACTAACCAGGAGTTCTGCGTATTGCGGTTGAACCGAATCCCGCCTTGCATATAGGTATAGGTTCTTTCGAATTCCGAACTCAGCAGCTCGTTCAAGACCGGTGTGACTCCGCCGACGTCATAGACCGATTTGGTCTGATCCTCTTCAACTGCGCGCCGCAAACCGAAGAGTTCCATCCCATGAACGTTGTCGAGCGGTTGGGTGAGCGAGAGCCTCTGCGAATGACTCAGTGTGTGTCCGAAGCGCGATTGCTCCTGCAGAATCTCGTTGTACGTGAGCACGTCGCCTCGGTCCCGGGTTCCGGTTGTCGAGGAGAGGTCGCCCGCCTGATCGGGTTCATTGAGGTCGGCCCGGACTTCGGCGACGATGGCGCTACCGGCTTCGCTCAGGCGCTTGCGCCAGGTGAGGCGCGCGTTTCCACCCAGGTCGTTCCCCTCGACGGCATAGTTGGTAGCTGCCGTGTTCAGGATTTCCCCGGTCACGGTCTGCGTTTCCCGAAACTCGACGTTGCTGAGCGAGGACGAGCTTGCGGTCAAGTCTCCGCGCAGCCTCAGGTCGTGACCTTCCGCGAAGGCGTACTGCGCGTTCAGGTTGATCCTGTGCGTGAGATTGTCCGTCGTCTGATTGCTCGCCTGGTCTGACACTGAGGCCACCTCGGACCCTAGGAGCTGCTGCCGCTTCACCTCACTATCCTGCCTGTTGTCCAAGCTGCTCCGGAAATAGCTGGTCCGGATCCATCTGTCCTCGCTGAGTTCGTGACTCGCATTCACGCCGAGAGCGATCGTCTCGGTAAAGCCGTCGTCGCGGCCACCGCCGCCCCCGCGCCCTCCACCACCACCCCCCGAGAAGTTCTGGTAATCCCCCCAAGAAAACCCTGCCTGATTCACGTTGTTGATATTCGCAAGGGCAGCCAGTTGGGTAGCGGGAGAGAACCGGTTGATGCTCAACCTCCCATCGTACCGAGCCGCATCTTGCCCTGGCGAGTCCAGCACCCCGTAGGTACCACCGTCCGCGCCGATCGCGCCGGCCACTCTGCCGAAATAGCCGTGCCGCGCATCCTCCCTGAGTTGCAGATTGATCGTTCTCTCTTCCTGGCCGTCGGCGATGCCCGTGAACTCCGCCATATCGGATTCTTTGTCGTAGACCTGGACACGTTCGACGGCTTCGGCGGGCAAATTCCTGGTGGCGATCGTCGGATCACGCCCGAAAAACTCCTTCCCGTCGACTAGGACGTTCTGCACGTCCTCGCCCTGCGCCTTGATCGATCCGTCTGCCTCGACCTCTATGCCGGGAAGCCGCTCGAGCAACTCCTCTACGGTGGCATTGGGTCGCGTCGGGAACGCGAGGACGTTGTAGTCGAGGGTGTCGCGCCTGTTGACGAATGGGACATGCGCGGCGCTCACAACGATTGCTTCCAATTCGTGGGCCAAGACCGCCATCGTGACCGTTCCCGCGTCCACGTCCGCCTGCAAGACGGAGAAATCTCTGCGAAAAGGCAAATGGCCGATGTGTGTCACCTGCAGGATGTACTCTCCCTGGGGGAGCCGGCGCAGTACAAAAGCTCCATTGTTCTCGGTCGTCGCCCACGTCGTCAGCACGGAATCCGCGCGCGTGAGAGCAACCACCATAGCTTGCTGCAGGCTGTTACCCGCGGAGTCCCTAACCACGCCAGTAACGTCGAACTGACCAGTTTGAGCATGAGCGGGATATGCGAACAGGACCCCAAGCAACATCACGGCGCCCATGGCTACCCCGCGTGCAGGAAAATGAACAAGGCCAGTCTTCATTTACGGGCGCCTCCGCCTGCCACGCCTGCGCATCTTTAATTCCTCCAGCTTCTCGACTACGATCTGCTCGTATTCGTCACGGGATACCTCTTCTCCGTCTTCCGGAGCTTTGATGACGCCGTCCTCCACACTCGTCAGATTGACCTCGGTAGCGGAGTATATAGTGTGGCCGGAATCGACCGAGACAGAGAGGATCATTCCTGGTAGTCCGCCAAACAAGCCCGGGCCGGCCGAGACAGGAATTTCCGGCGTGAACCAGGCTTCAATCACCGAACTGTCTTGCACCGCCGTCGCCTTTTGAACCGAAAAACCGAGGAACACGCTCTGCTCACTCGAGAGCTTCCACTCATAGGCGGGCCGGGAACCGCTAATGAGGAAGGTGCGGCTCATGAACTCCCGCGTTTCCGCAACCGTTCCATCCTCATTGTTGACATAGACCTCGAGAAGATCCTCCTGGTCGCTCCGGGAGGGCGACCCCATCCTGAGCCTTTGGGTCAGCCCACTAACGCGCATGTTCATTCCTGGCCGCGGTTCGTCTTCCTCTTCTTGTTCTTCGGTCGGAGCTGGGGTCATCAGTGATCCCGACTCGTTGAAAAGCAGTATCATCAAGCTGAAGTTCGCTGACGGTATCTGATCACGCATCTCCCCCATCCGCTCCGGAAGCTCGAAATCGTACTGGACTGCGCGATCGAAGAGTATTGCTCCTGACTGGGCTGAGGCGGTTATCGGGAACAGGGCCAGCAGGAAGAGGATTAGTCTCTTCATGGTCTTTGAGTCCTTCTGCGGTGAAGTGTTCACTATTCTCTTACGTACAGCCTGACTCTGTTGTTGGGGTTTGTCACCTAATTTCTTGGTAGACACCTGCTTGATGATTGGGAGGGGGAAGAGGAGACTCCTATTCGCATGAGAGAGTCTTCGCGTCGTGGGAGTCGAGGATGGACCCCAACTCCCACAATTCTCGACCGATCCAAGGGAGAGTCCCTGCTACGGCTTCCTGCGGTAGTCCAGCGGCGGATCCCTGTCACCCAGTAGGGGGATGTATACGAAATCCGCGCCTCTGCGCAGCTCGAGTTCGTCTCGAGCTGCCGCGACGAATTCGGGGCTCGTGAACAGGTCAACTGCGGTCATTGCGAGCGTCTTGGCAGCGACCAACATGCCTTTGTTCCCAATGCTCATTCCGCCGGCGGCGATCGCCTGCCACGAGTGCGCCGCAGTGCCGGGGACCCAGGTGGCGGCCGTGAGGCTCGTCGCTGGGACGATCCAACTCACGTCTCCGGCGTCCGTCGAGTAAGCACCTGCTTCCTTTTGCACGTAGAACGGAGCTACCTGTGCGGCCGTCTCGAGTGACGGAGAATCTTCGGGGAGCGACGCGCGTAGCGTACGCGCAAACTCTAGCTCAGCAGCGTCGTATTCGACACCTCCCACCTGCTCCAGGTTGCCGTGCATTGCCCTGCCAAGGGCCTCGTTGGGCAGCAAGGCGTACAGCCCGTGGATTATCTCATAGTCCACGGTCGTTCCCGTTCCCAGCGCCGCTCCTTCGGCCGCCTTTGCCACGCGCTCGAAAATCGAAAGCACGTTCGCCGGATCCGGATTCCTCACGTAGTAGAACACCTCCGCAAAGTCGGGTGTGGTGTTGGGTGCCCAACCTCCGTCCGTGATCACGTAGTGAATGCGCGTCTCCTGTGGAACATGCTCGCGCATCATGTTGACCATCATGTTCATGGCTTCGACACCGTCGAGTGCCGATCGAGCGCGATCGGGCGCACCAGCCGCATGGGCAGCCACACCGTGGAAGCGGAATTTGGCAGATTTGTTCGCCAGCGAACTGCCTACCCCGGCACTGTTTTCATCCCCCGCATGCCATTGGAGCACTGCGTCCACATCGTCGAACAACCCTGCCCGCACCATGTACACCTTCCCCGCACCGCCCTCTTCAGCAGGGGTACCGTAGAGGCGAACCGATCCGGCGGTGTTGGTCACCTCCATCCACTCCTTCACCGCTATTGCGGCAGCGGTGGACCCGGTACCGAACAAGTGATGCCCGCAGGCGTGACCCGACTGCAATCCCGGGATCTGCTGTTGCACCGGCACCCTGTCCTGTGAGGTCCCCGGGAGAGCATCGAATTCCGCCAGAAGTCCGACAACGGGAGAACCGCTTCCCCACGTTGCCACGAATGCCGTCGGGATCTCCGCAACACCAACCTGCAGACTGAACCCCGCAGCTTCGAGCGTGGATTGAAGGAGGGCTGAACTCTGCACCTCCTGGTACCCAACCTCTGCAAAGTCCCAGATCGTTTGCGCGATCTCGCCGTACTCGTCTGCAAGCTCATCGATGTGCGCACGAACCATCGTCTTGCCATCCTGCCCAGAAGCAACCGCGGGGACCAACGCCACGACACACACCGCAGTCGTTTTGGCAAGGAGGCGAATTGTAGATCTGATCATGAACTCCTCTTCAGTAAGTATCTGATGGTCCCGTTGACGCTCCCAGGGGCGCCGCGCTCTTGCATGGCGCCCGCGCCGCTTTTAGCAACGATAGGGCAAACGGGCCGTCGTCGAGAAATTTCCCGTCTTCGGCTACTCGAATACAGCTTGACGAGGGATCTTACCTACCGCCCAACTTACCGCTCGAATCGGCCTACCCAACCCCCTCCCGGTGCCAGGCGCACCGTCATATTCCCTCCCGCATTGACTCGTCGCTCACTGCGCCGATAGTCGGTGGCCGCGCGGCTTGCGTTCACCCCGTCCTCGAAGATCGTCGCATTCCAAGTTCCTTCACCGAGGAATGACAAGTCGAGTTCGATCGCCCGGCTGGTCCAGTCGGTCATCACGCCCACATACCAGTCCTCACCTCGCCTGCGCGCAACAGCCACCCAATCTCCCACCTGCGCCGACAGCACATGCGTCTCGTCCCAGACTGTTGGAACATCCGCAATGAAGTTCAGGCACTCGAGTTCACGCAGGTAGTTGGACGGCGAGTCGGACAACATCTGCAACGGGCTCTCGTACACAACATACATGGCGAGCTGATGTACACGCGTCCCCATGCTCATCGGCCTGTCGAACACCGGGTGGAACTGACTCTCCTGCGCATTGATCATAGCCCCGGGGGTGTAATCCATCGGGCCGGCGAGCATGCGAATGAACGGTAACGTGACGTTGTGCTCCGGCGTGGGATACTCAGACCATTTGCTCCACTCCAGGCCGCGCACTCCCTCTCTTGTCAGAACGTTGGGGTACGCCCGCCTGAGGCCAGTCGGTTTGTAGGCACCGTGGAAGTCAACCAGGAGGTATCTCTCGGCCGCCGCCGCCGCAACCCTCCAGTAGTAGTTCACCATCGGTTGGTCGTCGCGCTGCATGAAGTCGACCTTGATGCCGGCCACACCCCATTCGGCAAATTGATCCAACGATACTTCGAACCGATCTTCGAGACTCTTCCATACTACCCACAGTACGATTCCGACTCCCCGCTCTCTACCGCGCGCGAGGAGCGCGTCCAAATCCACCTCCGGATTGATCGCCGACAGATCTGCCGGCACTGACCAACCCTCATCGAGGATGATGTACTCGATGCCGTGGTCCGCCGCGAAATCAATGAAGTATTCGTACGTTGCTGTATTGACGCCCGTCTCGAAATCGACGCCCTGCAAGTTCAAGGCGTTCCACCAATCCCAGGCCACCTTCCCCGGCTTGATCCAGGAGGGATCGTCGACTCGCAGCGGTGGTGCTAGCCGGTACACCATCGTGCTTTCAATGAGGTCACCATCCGACTCGGCGATCACAAACACGCGCCATGGGAAGGTGCGGTTGCCTTCGGTACGTGCCAGATACTCACCCCGCTCCGTCACCTGCACGGTGCGATCGTTGGTCTGCTCCTCCGCAGTTGGGAACGCCGGCCAGATTCCAGTGAGTGAACTCGCCGACGTGCCCGTCACGTACATACCGGGATAGTCCCGCAAGTCGGCCTCCGTGACGGCCAGCTTCGGTCCGTCGGGAAACGCGACAAGCACCGGGAGATGCGCCATGCTGTCTGCCGGAATCTCATCCAGTGCGACCTGCCAGTACACGCGCTCGGAGTGGGTGAGGAAGCTTTCCTCGGTGGGAAACCACACGAGTGGATTCCCCTCGAACCTCGTGGTGAACTCCTCCGCGGCGACAATCGCCGAGTCGCCGACCCTGCACCGGAATCGATATGCGACTCCGTCGTCATAGGCTCTAACGTCGAGCCCCCAACCACCGGCGAGGTCCAGGGAAAGTTCTTCGTAATGATCCCGAATGGTGGCGAACTTCTCGGGCACGACCGGAGTGATTTCCTCGTCCACGGTTCGGCGGTCGGATTCGGCGACACGAGCATCGGGGCCTACGATTGTACCGTCTTCGAGAGTCATCGAGATTGGAGACGCAGACACCAAGGTCAGGCCCCTCCAGTTCACCGAATACGTGAGTTCGTCAGTTAACGTGAACTCAACGACCACATCACCGCTGGGCGAAGATACCGCTAACGAGTTCTGTAGCGTTTCGACGGTCTGCCCGCCACCGGACGCGAACCAGACGATGCTGACAGGGACGAAGGCGAGCGCGAAGGCTTGCAGCGTTCTGGGACTTTTCATAATCGGTAATAGTGCTCCCGATGAATGAGTGGCGCCAGAGCCACCTCTTTATATTGCGGTGGACATCCCAACAACGGAGATCTCTCATGAACGCGTCCTTTCGCCCTCGCAAGAAGGTGTGCGGCTTCTCAATCGCCCTGCTCCTGTTCGCCACGTCTTTGCTTCAACCATCGGTAGCCAGCGCCCAAGGTGCTTTGGAAACCCCGCTCCGCCAGGAGCTACTTACCCTGCTGACCAACGAGATCTCCGGTCAAGTTGCATTCAACAATGTCGTGAAGCTCGCCGGCGCCCCTTGGCTACGTGAGCCAGCAGAATTCACGAGCACCTTCTACGAGGCAGAACAACTCCACAACCTAGTTCAGGGTTACGGCATTGAGACCGTCACGCTCGAGCAGTATCCGCGGGAAGGCACCTTTTCCTATGCCACCGCAGGTGAGTTTTGGATCGTTGAGCCGGAGCAACGCCTTGTTGCTACCCTTGGTGCCGACGTCGCGATGATCGCGTCCGGCTCTCAATCCGGCGACGTGACCGGCGAACTCATATACGTGCCCCAGCTTTCCGCTGAAGCAATACAGCGCATGAGTGAAGGCCATGGATCGTTCGACGGAAGGATCGCCCTCATGTGGTCGCATCCTCGCGGCGATGTGTTTGAAGCTTTGGACGCGGCTGGAGTTCGGGCAGTGATTTCTTTCAACTCGCGAGAGCGGTATCTGGATCCCAACCAGGTCGTCTACTCGCGCGGGCAGTATGCCTCGGGCGAGAACCTCCGCATGGGGATGACAGTCTCCTGGCGGCAGTGGTCGGAACTGTTGGAAGACGTGGAGCGTAACTTGGACATGGTGGTCCGACTGCAGGCCACCATGGAGGATTTCACCGACCGATTTGAGATGGTGGTTGCCTGGATACCAGGTACAGAGCCGGACGCCCCCGGCGTGATGTTCACTGGCCACCTCTACGAGGGTTACACCAAGAGGGGCACCAATGACGACATGGGCGGGCCCGCCATTCAACTCGAGATCCTCAGGGCACTCACCGACCTCATAGACACAGGTCAGATCGCGAGGCCGCGCCGCACGATGTACTTCCTGTGGCCCAATGAGATCTCGGGCACGTACGAATACTTCCGTCAAAACCCGGGCCTCGCCGACAGACTCAGCATCAATATCAACATGGACATGGTGAGCGAGGCCCTGCGGCTCAACAACTCGGTGTTCACAATGAGTGAAACTCCGGCTCACTTGCCGAGTTACCTAGACGGGTTGGCGAAGTCGATGATGAACTACGTGTGGCGCACCAACGACATAGTTTACCTGCCTGACTCACCGCGGGGACGCCCAGGTGGTCAGTACTTCCCGCGCCCGATGTGGGAAAAGAATGGCAGCGGCGACGCGTTCCGGTTCTACATACACGAAGCGACTGGCGGCAGCGATCATATTTGCTTCAATAACCCTTCGGTGGCCGTACCGGGTATCGAGTTTTTCACCTGGCCCGACCAGTGGTACCACGCCGACGTCGATCTGCCGGACAAAGGCGATCCCACGGAAATGAAGCGCGTTGCGTTCATTGGTGCGACAACCGCGCTCGTGGCAGCCGATCTGACCGACGAGAGATTGCCACGCCTGCTCGATGCCGTATCCGAATTCGGGTATGCCCGCGTCGCCGAACGGGGACTGCCGGCGGCCATGCGGCTATTGGAAGGAGCAACCTCTGCCAATTTAGACCAGGTCCTGCAGCATGCGCTCAATCGCATCGACGCCGCTGTGGACCGAGAGGTTGGGGCTGTGGAATCGGTCAGAGAGATCTATACCGGGAGCGGCACAGCCCAAACAGGAGTGGACAACAGAGTGAGCCAGTGGGAGATGTATCGTGCAGGGCTAACGACTCAGGTAATGAGATACGCTGGCGTGCGCGCACAGACGTTGGGAACATCAGCGCCCCGACAGGCGCAGCAGACAGGCGAAGAACGCCGCTACTCGACCGTGGTGCCGAACATTCATCCGGACGTTATGGGGCAGAAGTTCTCCTTCAACGAGCACGACCCATACAACACATATAGGCAAGCACACCCCGAGGCGTTCTCTGCGTTGCACTTGAGTTCCGGCCAGACCCGTGGGATTCTGAACTTCGTCAACGGGCAGCGCTCTGTGACGGAGATACGAAATAGGGTTGCGGCAATGGCGGGGGACGATCTTACTCTTGAGCAGGTCGTCGGGTATCTCAGGATTTTGGATGCGGTTGGGTGGATTGTCGTGGATGGTGAGTGGTAGGACAAGTGTCCGAAGCGAAGCTGCGAGGCCTGTGGATTTGCCACCAACAATGAAACCAGGCACGCTCTGGCAGTCCATCCTCGACCGCACTGAGCGCGCCGTTCAGTGCGGGGCGTTGGAGAAGATTCCGACGTGCGTCGAGTATGTCGAGGAGCAAGGCATCCGCTTTCAGGTGCACATAGTGCAGCAGCTGGAGCGAAAGCGTGTCGAAGGCATCACTCAACGCCAAGAGGGCACCAACCCGTTCTTGCCCTATGACGAGAACATGTTCGTCGCTGACGTATCTGACACTCACGTTTGCCTGTTGAACAAGTTCAATGTGATGGAGCATCACGTGCTGATCGTCACACGTGAGTTCGAGGACCAAGATACGCTGCTCACGAAGAGTGACTTCGAGGCGATGGTGACATGCCTCAGGGAATTCGAGGGGCTTGCATTCTACAACTCCGGAACCACCTCCGGGGCTAGCCAGCCGCACAAACATCTGCAGCAGGTACCTCTACCATTGGGCGGCTGCGCAGAGTGCACGCCGATTGACTCCTTGGTTGCAGGTGCCTCGTTCGACGGATCGTTCGGCAAGATACCGTCTTTCAACGTTCGTCACGTGCTTACGAGCGCCACACATCTCAACGCTTTGGACCCATCTGATGCGGCGCGTGAAACTGAGCGCGTCTATTTGGAGATGCTGCGACAGGTGGACGACACCACCTCCACCGGCCCGTACAATCTGCTGGCCACTCGAGATTGGATGCTGCTGGTGCCTAGATCGGTTGAGCACTTCGGGTCGTTCTCCGTGAATGCGTTGGGTTTCGCGGGGTCGTTGTTGGCACGGGATGAACGGGAAGCGGAGCTGATACGGCAGAGGGGACCTTTGGGGGTGTTGGAGGATGTGGGGCGGAGCGCCTAGGCAGTCGTGCCGTGACTGAATCAAGCAACAGGCACGGTGCCCAAAGTGATTCAGTCCGCAGTAGCCACCGCCTCCCCCTTCCCCCTCCTCGACTCCCGCAACCTCCAGAAGTAAAGTCCGAGACCCAGCAGAACACTGACAATCAATACCTTAACCGCCGTAGCAAACGCTTGCGGCTCTAACTCTTGCTTCGATCCAATCGCGAACTCCAACCAGAAGACGATCCATAGAACCCACATCGCCCTGAGCAGCCATACATACCATGGACGCTTGCGGATTTGCAGAGTCAGGTAGCCGGTTTCCTTTTCCACGCCAGTTCCTTCCGATTGGCTCACCATGAGTCGACCCCATGCTCGATCAGGTCGAGATCCCACCATGCATCCGGGTCTTTCTGTCTTCCGTATCCGAAGCGCTCATCCATAGATACGAGCAACCTGTCTAGAATGGGCATCTTGGCACTCGACGCTTTGATGATTTCGTGCAAGGCAGTTTTGTCTTTCTTGGCCCAGGGGCAGACCATGATGCACGTGCTGCAATAGCTGTTGGATTCTTCCCAGAACTCGAAGCACTTGACGCAGTCTTCGTACCATGTCTGGTGACCTGGGTTGTTGAACTCACCACGAACCTCGAAACTCGGCTGTTCGTCGAATGAAAGGGCCTCGGATGGGCACGTTTCGGCACACCGGCCACACACGGCACAGAATTCCTTGAGCCCGAAGTGAATGGGCTTGTCAACAGCCATCGGCATGTCCGTGAGCACCTTACCCAACTGTACCGCAGGGCCAAAGATGGGCGAAATGAAGCGGTTGGTGCGGCCCATCTCTCCCAGGCCAGCATCAACAGCGAATGCAGGGCTCGAGCCCATCCCGTTCACGCTCGGAATGGCGGTGTATCCCAGGTTCCGAATGAATGCGCCGAGGTGACCGACGGTAAACTCCAGGCGGCTGTAACCGAGAGATGTCGTGGCATCGCAAAGTTGCGATGGCGCGAGTGCGGCTACGTCGGGTGACATTCGCACCACGACAGCGATAGCATACTTCACCTTATCTGGGATTACCGCCTTCTCATTCTCGATTTCGTACGCTTCATCAACATCCTCGAAGTGAATGTCGACCCCGTAACTCCGTGAAAAGATGTGTCGACGATCCAGCGGGGCGATTCCGGTGTCTGCAGAACCGAAGAACCGCGCTGCACGTTTCACAACGTTTGCCGCCTTTTCGGGTGTCGCTTCCCACGGGGTTGGCGGCTCACCGCGGCGGCGTTGCGGCGCCCAGGACCGCAATCCCCTGTTCATGTTCCCGGTTCCACGCAGCGTCCAGCCCGCCAACATCAATGCATTGTCCTCACGTCGATATCCTGGAAGCGTGCCAGCCTCAACATCAGCCCGCATGGCTGATTTCATGTCCTCAACCTCTTGAGCGCGTTCCTCGCTCACATAGTCGCGATATGCATTGAGCACATTCTTGTGCTGGTTGAACCTGGCGTACACGTCGTCGTCGATAGCGAGCACCGGTTCGTCCACTTGCGACACCCACCAGGGCGGAGAGGAGGCAACGTCATCGTCGGCGACTGCCCGGAAGGCAGCACTCGATGAAAGGCCCGCAGCTGTCAATCCACCTGCACCGACGCAGGCTGTCAGAAAATCTCTCCGCTTCACATCATCGCTCATGAAGATCCTCCACACAGTCACAAAGATGGTGCGTGTTTTGGCTCGAACATTCGGGTGTTGGATGGCTTTCGGTCTGGTGAATGTACTAGCAGGGCAGGATCTGGGTAATGGAGCGGAGAGTGGAAAGACGATTGAAGATTGGAATGCGGAACACTAGCTTCGGTGTGCCGACAATGTGTCGTTAGTACCCTCTCACTATTTCGCTATTAGCGTCGAGAAAAACACTGCACGCTGTTCGTTGCGCGTTGCACGACCCTCTAATCCACCTCCAACGCCACGAGCGGATCCGCATTTGCCGCCCGGCGCGCAGGAATGTAGGTGGCGAGCAGTCCCGCCAGCGCTCCCAGCATCGTGGCCGCCGCTAGACTCCCGACATCCCTCACCGCCACATCATAGACCAGAGACTCGAGAAGCCGAGCACCGAACACGGCAAGAATTACCCCCACGGGCGCGGCGGCAAACAGGATGATCGCAGCACGCTTGAGTTGCATGCGAAGCAGAGAACCAGGACTCGCACCCAACACACTGCGGATCGCGATGGCGCGACGCTGTTGAATGACAACATACGATACGACGGCGTACAGGCCGAGTGCGGAGAGGAACGCTGCGGACAATGCCAAGGTGACGACCAGGGCCGTCACCGCTCGCAACACGCTGGTCGCCGAGTCGAGGTTGTCGGAGAGAAGTTGAACCTGCAAAATCGGATGCCCGGTCCCGAGTTCTCTCACCACTTCACGCGACGCCGTCATCACCGAACGAGGATCGCTGTCGGTACGCACCGTGAAATAGAGCGGAGCCCACCTCCACAGACCGAACGGTAGATAGATCTGAGGACGCACCTCCTCGGTCGGGTCGATTACCCTCGAGTGTGCCACCACGCCGATGATGCGCGGATCGGGAAGACGCGGGTACCGACTTCCTCCGGGCACACCGACCCCGAGCCGCTGGCCGATAGGATCTTGGCCGGGAAACGCCGAACGGGCGAGAGTCTCGTCGATGATGGCTACGGGCAGGCCCTCTGCGTTTTCGGAATCCGTGAAATCGCGCCCCTGGAGAATTGGGTTGCGTACTGATTCGAAGTACCCCGGGAGAACGGCGTAGAAGTTCGCTGCCTGATCGTCCCCGCCAGCTCCTTCTCGAGTCCCACCCGGTGTGAAGTTGTTGATGGTTCCCCGCCCCCGAAGCGGTGGGTTCGAAATTGCGCCAACTGAAACCACTCCGCGTAATTCCTCCAGCCGATTGCGGATCTGCTGATACCGTCGGTTCTCCCGCTCAAAGCTCCCGCCCTGGAGACCCAAGTATACCTCGAACGCAATCGCATTCCGCGGCTCGAAACCCAGATCCGTGCTTGCCAACTCCCTTACGCTGCGGAAGAGTTGCACCGCGCCGAAGAGCAGCACCACAGCCATAACCACTTGGAAGCCAACCAAAACAGACTGGCCCGCAGCACGGGGCGTACTCGTTCTGTCGGAACTGCTTCCGAGAGATCTCCAGGGAGTGCCGCGTGTTTGCCTCCATGCGGCCGCGGCAGCGACAACGAGCGCAAGCACCGAAGCGAGACACACCGGAACTACCATGGCGTCCCACCCGAACGTGATCTCTTCCCAGCGTGGCACCTCAGCTGGCAAGACAGCGCGCAGCCCCGCAATGCCCCACACGGCGAGACCGGCTCCAAGAGCACCACCCGCTAAACACAGCAGAACGCTCTCGAGCATCACGTCGGTCACTAGCGAACGACGGCTTGCGCCGATCGCCGCCCGGACAGCCATTTCCTGCCGCCTACGTCTTTGACCGACAACGATCAGAGCGGATGCGTTCACAGTCGCGGTGATAAGCAGCAGTAACACACCCGCCAACGCGGCTACGATTGCGGGTCTCGTTTCACGCACCAGGTCAGTGAGTAGCGGCGAGACGGAAAACCGCAGTCGCGAATCACCATACGCCGGATACTGCTCCTTTTGCTGCAGCGCAAACGCTTCGAGCGACGCGTTTGCCTGCGCGTAGGAGACACCATCCCTCAACCGCACGAGCGTATTCCACCCCCACAGGAATACGCCGGGGCTCCCACGCACGGCCTCAACAGGCGTCCAGACATCAATGACAGGAGGAGCGTAGGACCCACGCCCGAGCCGGAGTCTGAAGTCCGCAGGCAATACGCCCACCACCTCATGAGGGATTCCCCACAAGGACACCGAGCGGCCGACGATCTCCCGTTCTTCCGCGAAGTGCGCCCGCCAGATGTGGTGACTGAGGATCACCACTCGGGCCTCCAAATCCTCCTGGCTGAACGAGCGTCCAATCACCGGTGATACGCCGAGCATCTCGAATAGTCCCGGAGATACCCCGGATTCCGACACGGAAATCGCCTCCCCACCTACGTCCATCGACGCTGGGTTGAATATTGCCCACTCGACCGCATCGAAGACGCCCTCCTGCTCCCGGAGATTGAGGATTTCGTCCTGGTCGAGGCCCGGGTGGTTCACGAGTTCGCCAACGTCGATCCGCACCACGCCGATGCGTTCCGGTTCGTCAAATGCCAGAGGCTGAAGCAACACCTTGTCCACCACCTTCAACCCCACGGCCGCCGGTCCGATGCCGACTCCGAGAATCAGGACTACACCCAGGGAATAGCGCCACTCAGTCAACAATCGCCGCACGGTCTGTCGCGCTCTGGCTCCCAAACCGCTTGTTGGACCATTCACAGATACGGTCTCCTCGTTGTGTCGGCCGTCCGCACCGCGAACTCCAGTGAGACAAAGCAGGCATCGCGGTGTCCATGTCACGTTAGGCAACGCGCATGCCAGTGTCTGCGAATCACGTAAACCTTTTGCTGTATTTAGGTTAGACGCTCACTACCGCCGCTCGGCACGAAGTTAACCGTGCGGAAGCGAGACGAAGAAATCCCGATTCCGGTCACGGCTCACCATCGTGTGGCCAGACGGAGGCGCGTAGTGGCGCAACACATCCAACGGCATAAACACGGTCAATTCCGACAATCGACGCTTGCATATTACTATACTGACGTCTAATATTATACTCACGTCTAAATATGCACGAAGGAGCAGCAAGTGCCACCGGAGCTTGGCTTACGAGAGAAGAAGAACGTGGCAGTCAAACAAGCATTTTTCGACGCAGCAATACAGCTGTTCAAGGAGAAGGGCTTCGAACACACCTCCGTCGGGGCGATCGCTGAGCGCGCAGGTTTCAGCCGAGCAACGTACTTCAATCACTTCGGCACAAAGCAGGGAGTGCTCCGTTTCTACGGGCAACGGCTGCAGGCACAGTTAGAAGCCACACTCGTAGACGCCGACCAGACTCTCTCTCGACTCGACCGCATTCGTGAAGTGCTCCTTACGATGGCTCGCGAAGCCGATGCCCACAGTGAAGAACTGAAGCTGGTCTACCTCTACAGCCAATACGATACGGAGTACTTGGCACGGCCTACTCCAGCACGAGTGCGCGTGTTCGAGATGGTTGAACGGTTGGTGACCGAGGCGCAGCGAGATGGACAGGTCCGTTCCGACCTAACCGCCCAAGAGTTGGCATTTCACATTCTCGCGGTTTACCAGGGCGCGGTGATGGCATCCATCGCTGGGTACTGCAAGGTCGAGCCAGTGGTCGAGACCGGCTGGAGCTTCATTCTCGATGGAGTTCACGGTGGGCGTGCGTTGGCTGAATGAAATAGGGCGAGAGGATGCCGCATCCTGCGGTTTCAAAGGCGCCAACCTCGGTGCGTTGATCGGGCTTGGTTTCCACGTTCCTCCGGGATTCATCGTTCCCGTCACGTACTTCCGTGAGCATGTCGAGCGCTGTGGGTTGCTGGAGGCCTTGGCACCGCTTATTGAGGCCCACGACTGGGGCGCGGTCGAAGAGACAGCAGTCGAAGCTCTACGCGCTTCTCCGCTGAGCGAGGAACTTCAACATGAGTTGTCTCATGTATGGACGCGGCTTGGGGCTGCCGGGGTGGCGGTCCGATCCTCTGCGACCGTTGAGGACCTGGCTGGAGCATCCTTCGCAGGCCAGTACCGCACGCTGCTGAACATCCACGGTGGTGAGGAGTTGCACCGTGCGATTCGCAAGTGTTGGGCTTCACTGTGGTGCCGTGAAGTGCTCGACTACCGCGAACGCCGGTCCATCGATCACACTACAGGTGATATGGCGGTGATTGTCCAAGCGATGTTTCCCGCAGACACCGCTGGTGTCCTCTTCACAAACGACCCCGTTTCCCAACGCAGCGATAGAATACTGATTGAGGTTGTCTCCGGTCTGGGCGATGCGCTGGTATCAGGGACCACCGGCGGCGCGATTTTTCGCGTGGACCGATCGACGTTGGAGGTTGTGGACCGGGACGGGGCAGCGGAGACACTTCCGCTGAGCCAGCTCGAGGAGCTGTGTCGCGTGGCACTCGAAGTTGAAGAACACTTTGGATGCCCGCAGGACATTGAGTTCGCACTTCGCGACAGAGAAGTTGTGCTCCTGCAATCCCGCCCTATCACAACACTTGGAAGAGCAAGCCCAGAGAGACTCGAACCGCTCGGCAAAGCGACGCTTGCCGATCGAATGATGAAGCCGCTGGTAGCCGAACGGTACCCGATCGCGCCTCGGCCGCTGGACAACCTCGTCTATACGCGATTGGTTGGCGCCGCGATAGCCGGACTGCGGCGGAGTGGTGCAGTGGTCACAGCCGAGGACGAAGCGACCTTTCGAACGGAGATCTGGCGGCAGGCGTACCGCTTTCCTCCGTACCGCCTGACGTGGCGATTCTTGGGCTCCATGTGGCAAACGTTCAGACTATTACGAACCGACTGGCACCAGTGGTGGGCTGATGGCCCTGGGCCGACCCTGCGCCGCGAAACGGCGTCCGTCGACCTCTCGGCGCTGGCTGACGGCCAGCTGTTCGAGCGTTCCGAGCATCTGCTTGCCGTTTGGGAAGAACCACTCAACGAACGGATGTTTGCAGCATCAGCATTCAGGGCTGAGTCAGTCCTGAGGCTCTTGCTCACGATGGCGGTTGGCAAGAACAAGAGCGCAGATACCCATGCTGCATTGTTGAGCGGTCTCCAACACCCCACGCTCGATGCGAACACAGCGCTGTGGAGCCTTTCACGCTTGGCAAGGAAAGATCCAGTGGTACACGCGGCGATAGAGAGACTCGATCCCGAACGGCTACAATCCACGCCTGAAGGCAAAGACTTCCTAACAAAGTTCGGGGATTTCCTTGACACGTTCGGACACCGGGAGACCTCGTGCTGGTATCTGTCCACGCCGACCTGGCGTGTTCAACCAATGCAGGTGTGGCGACTGCTCAGGAGTGTGGTGAGCGTTGAAAAGCCGCTTGCCGACAGCACGAAGACGCAGAGCACCTACCGCAAAGCACGGGAAGATGTGGAGCGGCAACTGCGCCTCCTTCCCGGGTTGCCGGCATTGTTCGGATGGTTGCTTGAATCTCTCCGCAGCCTCACCGAGTTCCGTGAGCTGAGCCATTTCGACCTGACGCGAGTTCAGGCGGCGTTGCAGGAGATTGCAGCCGAGTGGGGGAGGCGTCTTGTCGCACGTCGTGTTCTCATTGCCGTCGATGATGTCTTCTATCTCACACACGCTGAAGTCCGCCAGTGGTTGCTCGGCAACGACGTTCCCACACCTGAGGAAGCTCAGCGGTTCCTGGCCAAACGCCGGGCCACATACCAACTCGCCAACACACGCTGGCAGAAAGAACGCTACGCCTCCATTAGGACTGGCTCCAAGCTGAAGGGCATCGCCACGAGTTCGGGCACTGCCACCGGCAAGGCAAGAATCATTCGCGGCGAACATCAATTCGAGCGGTTGCTGCCAGGAGAGATTTTGGTGTGTCCATTCACGACGCCGGCTTGGACACCGCTCTTCGCATCTGCAGCAGCCGTGGTCACTGAGACAGGCGGGGCGGCATCCCACGCCGCGATCGTGGCTCGCGAGTATGGGATCCCCGCCGTGATGTCGGTGTGCGGCGTGATGCGAGCACTCCAAGATGAAGATGAGATTCTCGTCGACGGCGACAGTGGAACCGTATCTATCAATCGAAGAACTTGAGTCGTGTGCCGCCGAGGAGGCGCCCTGGCGCTCGCGACTTCCTCCGAATCAGTTGAGCTTCACTCCAAACACAGGCAGATTCCTTTTCGTGCGTGGGCGCGGTTGGCCGGTGTAGGCCGCTGACAGGATGACATCCGATCAACACCGTGCAAGGGTAGCGACTGACCCGAGCATCTGTCCTCACTTGTAACGGGAGATCAAATGCGCACTGCCAATCCAGCTTTGAACACGAAGACGTTTGAACGCTTCGACAGCTTCGCAGACGACACCCGAATGACGCTGATGGGCACCGTTCACAAGTCGGGTCTGCTCCTCCTCATTCTCTTGGTGCCCGCCATATGGACCTGGGGACAGGTATCCATCGGTGGAGGCTGGATGACAATCGGCCTGATAGGCGGATTGGTGGTGGCCTTGATCACCGTCTTCAAACAGACCTGGGCGCCGATCACCGCACCGATCTACGCGGCGCTGGAAGGACTGGCATTGGGCGGCATTTCAGCTCTCGTCGAGTTGAGGTTTCCCGGCATCGTTATTCAGGCGGTAACCCTCACGTTCGGCATCTTCTTCTGCCTGTTGATGGCGTACCGGTCGGGAATGATACAGGCAACTGAGAACTTCAAGCTCGGAGTAGTGGCCGCGACCGGCGGCATCTTCATGATCTACATGGTGTCCTGGGTGCTGTCGTTTTTCGGCACGAGCGTACCGTTCATCCACGAGTCCGGGACTATCGGAATCCTGTTCAGCCTCGCCGTGGTTGTTGTGGCCGCGTTGAACCTGGTGCTCGATTTCGACTTCATCGAGCAGGGCGCCGAGCACGGCGCACCCAAGTACATGGAGTGGTACGCCGCATTTGGGCTCCTAGTTACATTGGTCTGGCTCTACATCGAGATCCTCCATCTCCTGATGAAACTTCAGAGTCGCGACTAAACCCATGAGGTCCCAATGAGCAGTAGTGTGTTTGACGAGTATGCGGAGAAGTACGACGGGTGGTTTCTGCAGAATCAGGCAGTGTTGGATTCCGAGGTGCGGTTAATTCGCCGATTCCTCGATGATCCGGGCCACGCGTTGAGTGTGGGTTGCGGGAGTGGACTGTTCGAGTCGTTGCTCCGTCGCGATTTCGGTATCGACATCAGTGCCGGCCTCGAACCGAGCGACGGGATGGCTGAGATTGCTCGAAAGCGCGGCATGGAGGTCGAATCGGCGACGGCGGAAAATATTCCGCACGACGACGCGACCTTTGACACGCTGCTGTTCAACGGTACTCCTTCTTACATCGACAACCTGCCGAAAGCCTTCTCTGAGGCTTTTCGAGTACTGCGGCCCGGTGGCCGTGTAGTGGTGGCTGATGTACCCGCGGAAAGCAGCTACGCACTGCTATACAACCTCGCTGTTGCCAAGGGAACCTGGGAGGACACGGTGTTTGAGGGTGTTGCACCCCCGGATCCCTATCCGGTTGAGTTTGCCGCAGGCGCACACTGGAGAACCACGCAAGAGAAGGTCTTGTTGCTCGAACAGTGCGGCTTCGAGAGACTCGAGTTCGCGCAGACGCTGACCCGCCACCCGATCTACACGAACGACTCAGTGGAAGAGCCCAGTGATGGCTATGACAGGGGCGATTACGTGGCCATCTGCGCATGGAAGCCGAACGACT
>JBDGYW010000010.1:0-30085 GCA_039588935.1 Gemmatimonadota bacterium
ATCAAGCTGGAGACGGGACCGTTCTACCGACATCTGAAGAAGCTGATGGATGGGAGATTGGTGGTCGAATCGACACGACGACCGCCTAACGACGACGCTCGCCGCGGCGCTTATTACTGCCTCACGGAGCTTGGGCGCGAGGTCGTCTCGGCCGAGAGCCGGCGGATGGCCGGGTTGGTATCGCTCACAGATGAGCTGGGCCTGTCGTTGGAGGAGGACGCGGTTTGACCTCGAAACTCGGTTCAAGCCATCACACTCTCGCGGTTCGCGTTTACGAGTGGTTTCTCCGGGCGTATCCGCGGGAGTACCGCGAACGGTACGGCCGCGGGATGTCGTATTCGTTCTCACTCGATCTAAGCGATGCCGCTCGGAAGGGCTCGGCGAGAATCTTCCTTTTCTGGTGCCGTTCGGTGTGGCATGCACTGGTTTTTGGGGTGAATGAGCGAATCACGAAGTCGCGACATGGCAGAGCACGTGGAAACCGGCCCGGGGAAGAATTCCAATATCCGGGCAGAGGAGGTCTCTTGAAGGACTTAGGGCAGGAAATCCGTCATGCGTTCCGCAGGCTGGTGCGGAGCCCCGCATTTACGATCACCGCGGTTCTTTCTCTGGCGGTGGGCATAGGCGCCAACACAGCCATCTTCAGCCTGGTGAACGGCGTACTGCTTCAGCCGCTTCCGTTCGACGAGCCCGATCGACTGGTAGGTGTCTGGAACACGGCGCCGGGGCTCGACATGGACATACTTCCGCAGTCGGCCGCTGTGAACTTCACCTATGTGGATGAGGCGACGACCCTGGAAAACGTCGGTCTGTTTGGCGGTGCGAGGGCCCGGGTGCTGGGCGAGGAGGGGCTGGACCTGATGTCTGCGGTATGGGTGACTGCGGGGACATATCCTGCCTTGCGGGTTCAGCCCTCCATCGGCCGGGCCTTTTCCGTCGAGGACGACACACCGGGCAGCGCGTTCACCGTCATACTCAGCCACCAGATGTGGCAGGACCGGTTCGGTGGCGACCTGGACGTCATCGGCCAGACGCTGGAGATCAACAACATTCCTCGCGAGATAATCGGAGTGATGCCAAGGGGACTTCGGATATTGGACCTCAACCCGTCGTTCTATTTGCCGTTCCGATTCGACCGCACCACGCTGGGTGTCACCGATTTCAGGTTCAGGAGCCTGGCCAGGCTCAAGCCCGGTGTGACGATCGAGCAGGCTACGGCCGATTTGGCTCGCCTGACGCTGGTCGCGGTCGAGAAGTTTCCCGGCGGGATGACCCGGGAGGTGATGGAGGAGGCTCGAGGCGGACCGGTGCTGCATCCGCTCAAGGAGGACGTGGTGGGCAGCGTGGGCAACGTGTTGTGGATTCTGCTGGGTACGGTCGGCTTCATACTGATCATCGCCTGCGCGAACGTTGCGAACCTGTTCCTGGTACGTGCCGACGCGCGCGCCCGCGCGGTGGCGGTCAGAACCGCCATGGGAGCCGGACGCGGTCGCATTGCGAGGCAGTTCCTGGTGGAAAGCACGACGCTCGGCATGCTCGGAGGAATTGCAGGGCTGGGTTTGGCGCACGTGGGACTCAACGTGCTTATGGCGTCGGGACCGGGTAATCTGCCGCGGATGGACGAGGTGTCACTCGACCCGACGGTGCTGCTCTTCACTCTGGGGATCTCGGTTTTGAGCGGTCTGTTTTTTGGGCTGTTCCCGGTCCTTCGGTATGGCCGAATGAACTTGGTGAGCGCGCTGAAGGAAGGTGGAAGGGGTGCCGGCACGGGCCGGCGGCGTCACCGAACCCTCAATGCCCTGGTGGTTTCGCAACTGGCCCTCGCAATCGTGCTGCTGGTCGGATCGGGCCTCATGATCAGAACCTCACTGGCGCTGAAGAACGTGAATCCCGGTTTTCGGAACCCCGAACAGGCGCTGACGCTCACACTCACGATACCGGGCTCCGAAATACCCGACCTTGAAGAGGTGAGCAACACACAAGAGACGCTGGCGCGGTTGTTCGCGGAGATCCCGGAAATGGAGTCGGTCGGCCTGTCGAGTTCGCTGCCGATGGATGGGCGTGGCGGATTCGATCCCATATTCATCGAGGACTTCCCGTTGGCCGAAGGTCAACTCCCGCCGACCCGCCGTTTCAAGTGGGTGGGCCCGGGGTTCGTTGAGACGATGCAGAACTCGATCGTTGCGGGTCGTGCATTGAATTGGGCCGACATTCACAATCGGACGAGGGTCCTGATGGTAACCGAGAATCTCGCTCGGGAGTATTGGGGTGAACCGTCGGCCGCCATCGGCAAGCGCATCGGCACCGGATTCGAGCCAGGCGACTGGAGGGAGATAATAGGGGTCGTGGGAGACGTTAGGGACGACGGTGTTGCCGGAGATCCGGTGGCCATCGTCTACTGGCCGATGATACTGGAGGGATTCTGGGCCGAAATGAGGGGCGATCGGCCCTTCGTGCCGCGTACGATGTCGTTTGCGTTTCGCAGCAGCCGAGTAGGAACAGCCGATCTGCTGGACGATATCAGGCAGACCATGAGATCGGTGAACCCAAACTTCACGATTGCTGACGTCCGCACGATGCAGGACATATTGGACGGGTCCATGGCCCGGACCGCTTTCGCCCTGGTTGTGCTGGGCATCGCCGCCGCCGTCGCGCTGCTGCTCGGTTCCATCGGCGTATACGGAGTGGTGGCATACGTGGTGAGCCAACGTACGCAGGAAGTCGGCGTCCGGATCGCGCTGGGAGCGGAGGCGTCCAGGGTCACGCGCATGGTCTTGCGACAGGGGTTCGCACTCGCCGCGGTGGGCGTGGTCGTGGGACTCGCCGCGGCGTACGGCCTGACGCGGCTCATGTCGGCGGTCTTGTTCGGCGTTAATCCCGCAGACCCGCTCACATACCTGGTTGTGTCGTTGGGCATGACGGGAATAGCTCTTTTAGCGAGTTACCTGCCTGCCAGGCGGGCGGCCGCTATAGACCCGATGCAGGCACTGCGAGCGGAGTAGAGGCAGCCGGGTACCGCCGTACCGCATGGGCGGATGGGCGCGTGGCGGCCCCGTGCTTCCTTTCCGCCCTATGGTCCCCTCAACGCTTCCAGCGGCTCCACTTGGGTCGCCTTCCACGCCGGCAGGTATGCCGCTGCCAGCGACACAGCCGACAGAAGGGATGCGACGAGCACGAGGGTGGCCGGATCGTTGTGTCGTACCTCGAACAACAGGGATGACATGAACCGTAGCAACCCCAATGCAGCGGCGCTCCCGAGCAAGACGCCGAGCGTCGTCAAAACGAGCGCGCGTTGCAGGACCTGCCGGAACACCCTCGTTCGTTGGGCGCCGAGCGCCAAACGAATGCCAATCTCGCGGGTTTGTTGCGCCACCAGGTAGGACAGCACACCGAAGATCCCGACGGCCGAGAGCACACCGGCTACGACCGCGAAGAGGCTCAGCAAGCCGGCACTGAACCGCGTCCGTACCGCCGAGTCGGCAACACGCTTTTCCATCGTGCTGACGGCAGTAACCGGAACGTCGGCATCCATCGCTGCGACGGCGCGCCTCACTGGGCCCGCAACGGCCGCCGGGTCCCCGTCAACGCGCACGAACAAGTGACCGCGCCCGAAGCCCGCCTGACCGAGCGGCACGTATGCCGTGAGTTTTGGCTCGATTTCGATCGCCTCGTAATGCACGTCGCCGACTATGCCCACGATTTCAGTCCCCTCCCAGAAACCTCCGCCCTGCCCCAGCCCCACATTCTTTCCGATTGGATCCTCGCCGGGCCAGAATTCGTCGGCCGTGCGCTGACTGATGACGGCGACGAGGTGCTCTCCGTAGCGGTCGCGGCTATCGAAGGTCCTGCCTCGATTCAGGGGTACACCGAGGGTCTCGAAGAACCCTGGGCCGGCAAGGTGAATGTCCAGGTGATGCTCGGCGCCCTCTTCGACCGGAGGGCGATCGAAGAACCGGATCACGGTAGACATGCAACCGCCCGATACGGGTGGGCAATCGCCCATGGCCGCCGACTCGACTCCCGGCAAGGCACCTATTCGATCGAGCAGCTCGGTGAAGAAGATCTCCCGTTCCGGTCTTCCGTAATCCGCACCCGGAAGGGTCAAAAACGCCGTAAGGATCCCCTCCGGCTCGAAACCCAGGTTCACCTCGTTGAGCCGCAGGAAGCTCCTCAACATCAGGCCCGAACCCGCGAGCAGCACGAAGGCCAACGTGAATTCCGCCACGACGAGCATACTCCGTCCGCCGACGTGGCCGAGGCGCCCCGCACCGGCCCGCCACCCGCTGCCTTCCTTCAGCTCCCGGGTGAGGTCCGGACTCGAGGCCTTGAGCGCCGGTACCAGCCCGAACAGCAATCCGGTACCCACCGCCAGCGCCAACGCGACCAACAGCGTCGAGCCATCCACTGCGATGCGGTCGAGTCCGAGCACAGTGAGACTCTTGATGTCACCCTGAAGCACTCCACGAGGGGCGGGCCCGAGCGAGCGGAGGCCCGCGACACCCAGGTAGGCTAGCCCCCACCCCACTCCCGCTCCCCCCACGGCGAGTACCAGACCCTCCGCCAGGAGCTGCCTCACTATTCGAGTCCTGCCCGCGCCCACAGCGGCACGGATCGACATTTCCCGCCTGCGTCCGGAAGCGCGGGCCAGGAGCAGGTTGGCGAGGTTCACGCATGCTATGAGCAGCACGAAACCAACCGCGCCAAGCAGCAGGAGTATGGAGGTTCTGAGCGCCGGGTCGGCGCGAAGCTCGTTCAGCGTCCTCGCCGTCGCGCCCCAACCCCGCAGCGAGATGTCGGTGGTGGGATACGCCTCGTCGATCCGCCGCGCAACAACCTCCATTTCGGCGCGTGCCAAAGCATGTGTCACGTCGTCCTCGAGCCGGGCGACGATGAAGAGTGAATGAGACCGGACGCTCGTCCAGACATCGTCATTCATTCCACCATAGGGGAAGAACACCTCGGCCCTGCCCGACAGGCCGCCCACGACCGCGGGATCGCCTCCCCACCTCCTTTTCCAGAGCGCGTGGCTCAACAAAACCCTGCCGCTCGACCCGGGAAGGTCGTCTTCGGGAGTGAAACCGCTGCCAAGCTGCGGCGCTATTCCCAGAATGCCGAAGTAGGGGCTTTCGACCACCTCGCCGGTGATGCGCTCAGGCTCGGATTGGCCGGTCAGTGTGACGCCGAACCAGTTGTACGCGGCGCTGGCCGAAAACACTTGCTGGTTTTCCTTGAACACGTCGTACTTGGGTACCGACCAGACGATCTCCTGCGGGGTTGCCGGCCCATGGGCACTAGCAGGGATAACGAGGGACGGGCGCATGAGGCGGTCGGGCTCGAAAAACGGAAGCGGCTCAAATAGGACCGCGTCCGCCACGCAGAAGATTGCCGTGTTGGCTCCGATCCCCAGGGCAAGAGTGATTATGGCGACTGCGGTGAACCCTGGGCTCCGGGTCATCATCCTCAGCCCGAAGCGAACGTCGCGGGCGAATTCGAAGGCCGCGCTATCGCCTGAGTTTAGCCGCTTCTTCGAAACCAGGCGGCGCGATGCGACGACAAGCTGCACGGCTCCAAGAGCCTCGCGGAACCACGAGCGGCGGCTGTCGCCTGGCTTTCGGTTTTCCGCGAACATCTCATCCAGGTCACCCAGGAAAAACTCCCGCTCGGACCGGGGAACGAATAGACCTATTATCAATCGGATCGGGCGTGGCAGACGCTTTCGGCTAATCACTGTCCCTCCACGCCGAGGTCCAATCCACGCGCGAGCCGCAACATGTCTTGCAGAGACCTTCGAACGACCTCGAGACCCGCCGGGGAAACTTCATACAGTTTCTTGCGGCGACCGCCGCGTGCGGCAGTCGGCGGGCTGGTGCGGGAGCGCAGGTATGCCTTGGTCTCGAGCCGCATCAGAGTCTTGTAGATCGTGCCGAGCGTGAGTATGCGTGATGTCTCCCGCTCCAGTTCGTTCCGAATGGTGATTCCATACGCGTCGCCGCCGAGTCGCTGCACCGCCAGCATCACCAGGACCTCGAATTCACCCGCATGCCCCATGAGACTCTCCAGTCGTTTTGTACGGCATCGTCAGAGATATCACGAAAGATTAGACACGACGGTTGCTAGAAAGGTTGCAATGGTAGAAAACGGGGACGGTACGGCGGTGCCGCCGTACCTCCCCTACACCTCATGCACGTGATTCTGAAACCAAACCCGCGACACAAACGTCATATAGCTGTAACTGACAGCTAGCCTCCACTTGTACATAGGTAGCTCAGCCATGAGTCCACGAAACCTGGGATTGTCCACGCTCACCGTCCTCCATGCTGTGTCGGGCGGTTGTCGTTACGGATTCGACGTGATCGATGCCACCAGTCTGCAAAGCGGCACGGTCTATCGAGCCCTCAGCAAACTGGAGGAACGCGGCCTGTTGAGGTCCCAGTGGGAGCCTGCCAACGAGGCGCTGCGTGAGAAACGTCCGCGGCGCAGATACTACGAGGTCACTTCCCGGGGCGAAGCGGAGTTGGTCACGTCACGAAAGCAGCTCCTGACCCTTGCCAAGTTGGCCGGCATCGACGGAGCGAAAGCCGTGCGGCACAAGGAGAGTTGAGTCCGCAGTTGCCCCGTTCCCTCACGCTCTCGTTCTGCCGAGTCCTGCTCAGAGCCGCGTCCGCCATCGTTCCGGGAACCGTGCGAGGCGACTGGGTCGAGGAGTGGCATGCCGAGTTGTTGCATCGCTGGAGCCAACTGCAGTCGGCCGAACGACTGTCGATCGGCTCCAGGTTCGACCTGATCCTCAGAAGCCTCGGCGCTATAACCCATGCCCTCTGGTTGGCCGGAAGAGAATGGAGACCTCTAGACGTGTGGTACGATCTCAGATTCACAATTCGCGGTTTCGTCAAGAAGCCCGCATTCACACTCATAGTGCTCGGTTCGCTCGCGCTCGGTGTGGGCGCCAACAGCCTCGTGTTCAGCGTCGTCGACGGTCTGATTCTCAATCCCTTTCCGTATCCCGACGGCGACCGGCTGGTTGTCCTCGGCGTCAACTTCCCGCGATTGGGGGGACAACAGCAATACATCGAGGCAATATCGGCGCCAGAGTACGGCGACGTACGGGATCAATCAGAAACGCTCGAACACCTGATGGCGTTCGACCTCGGCAATCGCGACCTCGGAGGCGTGGAACAACCACAACGGTTGTTCACCGGCTTCTTCTGGGGAGACGCGTTTGAGACGCTCGGCATGCAACCGGCCCTTGGACGCGGGTTTCTACCTGAGGAAATCGAGCGGGCCGAGCCGGTGGCAGTGATCAGTCACAGGGTTTGGCAGTCACGGTTCGGCGGCGACTCCAGCGTTGTCGGGCGGACCATCACCGTAAACGGACAGCCCACCACGCTCGTCGGTGTGATGCCACCACGCATGCTGCTGCTGGACGCCGATCTGTGGCTGCCGATGTGGGCGTCGCCCGAGGTGCTGCCGCGAAACCGCCGACAGTTCAATGTGATGGCGCGGCTCAAACCGGCATACTCGCTCGAAGAAGCGAACACGGAACTCCACGCGATCGCCGGTCGCATCGAGCAGACGTACGCCGCCGAGTACCCCGAATACGCCGATTGGCGAATTGGGGCCGAGGAGTTCACGGTGGTCTGGTCGCAGTTCGTCGGGCCGGCCGGCCTGATCGTGCTGGGGGCGGTGGTTTTCGTGCTTTTGCTGGCTTGCGCCAACATCGGCAATCTGCTGCTGGCGCGTTGGGCCATAAGGCAGCGCGAACTGGCAGTGCGCGCCGCCCTGGGTGCAGCGCGGTCACGCATCGTCCAACAACTTCTGACGGAGAGTCTGATATTGGCCGCGGCTGGCGGTGCGCTCGGCCTCGCGGTCGCGGCACTGGGCACGGATGCGGCCATCGCGCTATTACCGGCGGACCTCATTCCGGGTAGCTCTGAGTTCGGGCTCAATCCCCGTGTCCTGACGTTCACGGTCGTGCTGACGGTCGGTTCGGGACTGGTGTTCGGATTGCTGCCCGCATATCAGGGGTCACGCACCAACATTCAGGAAGCGATCAATGCGGAAGGCGGGAGGGCCACTTCCGGAGGATCGACGCTCAGATTACGGCAGGCATTCATAGTCGTGCAGACCGCGATCGCGGTGGTTCTGCTCGCCGGAGCGGGTATGCTGCTCAAGAGCTTCCGAAACCTCGAGAGCATCGATCCGGGTTTTGACGCAACCAACACGCTCACGCTCAGAATCACTCTGCCGCGCGAGCGGTATGGCTTCGAGGACGTTGCGCCGTTCTTCGTGTCGCTCGTCGACCGGGTCGTGGCGGCTCCGGGAGTGTTGGAGACAGCCGTCACGTCACAATTCCCGCCCTCGGAACCGTTCGATGGTCGAGTGCGCATCGAGGGCAGTGAGTTCACCGATGAGGAGAGCCTGCCGGTAACGCTGACCACGATTGCCAGCGCCGGTTACACCGAGGTTCTCGGTCTTAGGCTGCTCGAAGGACGCATTCTCTCGGACGAGGATGAGGCAGACGCTTCTCAGGTCGTGCTCGTGAATCAGTCGTTCGTGCGGCGGTATTTTCCCGACGGCGATCCCGTCGGAAGACGAGTGGCCGGCGAACAAGGTGACTGGAAGACGATTGTCGGCGTAGTGTCGGACGCGCGGAACAGAGGAATTCAGTCACCGGTCTTTCCGGAGGTGTTCATACCTCTCGAGCAAGCGGGCGGTTACATGAATCAGCTCCATCTGCTCGCTCGCACTGGTGGGGATGCGCTCTCGATGCTGCCGACCATTCGAGCTGTGGTTGCGGAGCTGGATCCCGACCTGCCGGTCTACGCGGTGCACACACTCGAGGCCCGTTTGGCATCATCCGTCGCCCCCCGACGCATCGCAGCGATCGTTTTGACTTGCCTCGGCGCCGTCGCGCTTGGGTTGGCGGCCATGGGGATTTACGGCGTCATATCACATTGGGTGAGCAACCGCACCCGGGAGATGGGTGTCCGGCTGGCGCTGGGTGCAGCCGGCAAGGCAATCCTGCTCCTGGTTCTGAAGCAGGTCGTCAAGATGGTGGCCTTTGGGATCGTCGTCGGACTGGCCGCCGCGGTTTCGTTGTCGCGCACGTTGCGGAGCCTGCTGTTCGATGTGAGCGGCACCGACGTTGTGTCTCTCACCGCGGCGGTTGTCGCCCTGGCAGTCGTTGCGCTGCTTGCGGGATTCTTGCCCGCGGCCAGGGCGGCGCGATTGGACCCGGTGGTCGCGTTGCGGCAGGAGTGAGCAGTATCGACGGGGATGTTCTGGGCCGCTATGCCGATCGTCATACTTGGGTAGGGCGCAGGGGCCTTTGACCTACCAGCTCCGCGCACTGCGCCCGTTTCGTTCAAATCACTTCCAACCGCGCGACGGGTTGTTCGAGTCCGTATCCGGCAAAATGGAACATGCTCTGCATCCGGACCAGGTACGTGCCCGGTTGCAGGGGGCCGGTGGTACGCATGGGAGGCAAAGAGATGGGTTTCGGGAGCGCGTCGGTTATCCACTCTCGTTTCGAGGCTTCCCAGCTGATTTCTCGGTAGATCTCCCCGCCGGGCAGAATGGTACCGCGCACGGGATACGGCGGTCCGGGCCGAAACGGCGATTCCGGCATGTCTGGTGGCGGGAACACCGCAGTTCCCGTTGCTTCGTCCGCGACCGTTACCCTGGTCATGGGGGCCACGTGTGCGGTAAAGTACATGTCAATCGGCTCATCCGACACGTTTCGAAACGACAAGCGCACCACGACGGTCCCGCCTGCCGCCACGCGTTCGGGTAAAAGGCTAATCGTCGGCTCGATTCTTCCACGCAGATCTTGCGCGGACGGCACTTCGGACACCTCACATTCGCGCTGCACGAGGAGTTGGGCGAGATCGATAGAGCTGGCCGCGCAAGGTGAGTCCTGTTCCATCATCTGCGACATCCGTCGTTGGGTGTGTAGGTACGATGTTGCGTGTGGCGGAGGGGTATGGAGAACCGCTGCCGCAGCCACGATACGCAAGCCTACGCGGATCTTCTTCCGAGTTGTCCGCACCGGTTTCACGCTCAATCTCTACTCGGACCGAACCTTGGTCTGTTGCGCAAGTCCACCGATCACGAAGAGCGCGCCGGGCAATGCAAGCGCTGCGTAGAACGCAATGGCTATCAACAAGTCGTGCGTGACCATCGTGCCCGTCACCACCATCCACAGGAAAGCAAGGACAACGCTCACTAGCGAAACGACACTACCAGGAATGGGGCACCGCCAGCCAAGTACGTAGCCCAAACACACACCGACAGGGAGAAACAGTAAATACAGCCAATGGAACCCGCGTTCCTCCCCGGGCTCGGCAAACATCGGAAGGTATGTGGCCAACAGGAACAGCATCATCACGATGCCACTGATTCTAGCAGCCCAGATCAGTACGCGTGGGAGACTCGATGCGGGCAATTCTGACTCGTTCATGCCGTCGCCAGGCCTAACTTTCAAGACAGTGTTCAAGCGGTTGGAAAAGCGTTCAGCAAAGACCGTTGCAGATTGTACACGGCGCGGCGCAGGTCGCGAACTTCTCGTCGGAATCGGAGCCTCCACAGCAGCCAAGCGGGAGCGGCCACAGTACCCGCAATGACGGGCAAGGTTCTCATTCCCAGCACCCCGAATGACGCGAGAATCCAGACACCGACGAGCCCCCCCACGGCTCCGAACGCAACGAAGTACAGGAGCGCGCCGCGCCTGAAGTCGCCGTGTGCGGCGAAAACGGTGCGGCCTGGCTCGATACGCAGCGAAACATTCCGGCGCCCTACGACGTCGCTCAGCTCCCACTCGACCGTGTCCGGCGTCTCCCCCACTTTACCCTGCCGCTCGAACGCGTCGCCAATGGCAGAGACCGACTGGGAGATTTCCGACGCTTGAACTGATACGTCCAGGGCGCCGCCGAATTGAACGGTCGTGGGCACTCCGAGCAATCCTCGTCGCACCTGCCCGGTGGCGGTATCTACCGCACACGCTGCGAGCGTGACTTGCCCCGGATCAATGCCCGCTTCTCCAGCGATTTCCTGGATTTCGCCGAGCGTCAGACCACCGCTGCCCCGACCCGATTGATCCAACGCGACCTCGCTCTCGCTGGCTCGTTCGAGGATGAGCGACACTTCCCAGTCAGCGAAGCGTCGCGTTCCGATCGTCAGCCCCGTACTATCCGACGCCGGCTCCATTTCGCCTTTGGGCCGTCCGTCATCTTCGGGCCAGTTCTTTCCTTCGATATGCAAACTGCGGGCAACTCTGAGACAGAAATACCCCGAATAGCCAAGAAAACCGCCCATTAGCACGCTGAAGCCGACGACAACCACAACCACCTGGCCGATGCCATGCGACCAGTTTATCGCGATCAGCCCGTCGGGTCTGAACGTATGGTATTCGACAAGGCCGGCGAGGAAAAAGAAGATCAGCGCGAGGAACAGAAAGAGTACACGCACGGTTCAATCCCGCCCGTCAAGGATCTGCCTGCGGATAAACGCTCGGCTCATAGCCACCTCCGTTCGCGCCACACCAAATGGTGCGGACATCGACTGGGACGCGTGGGCACACACAAACATGTGATCGGGCATACGCGTTGTCGATATTTGGTACGGTGACAGCGTCCGCCCAAAAACCCACCTGTAACACTTCCGCCTCCCACATCACCCACCGTCAAACAGGTATGTCAGTGCCTGTTTATTGAGCGGGAGGACGTATGGAAATACGACGCGTAGTAAACAGTTGGAGATGGAAGTCGGTGTTCGCCCTGGCCATCACCCCGGCGGCCTGCGGTGATTCGGTAGGCGGAATCGAACTCTCCACCAGCCCTCAGCTCAGCTGTACGATCCCCAACTCGGAGATCTTTTCGGGCGGGCCGGGCAAAGACGGAATTCCCTCGCTCACGAACCCCGATTTTGTGTCGCCGGAAGCGGCCGGTGCCGATTACCTCTTGGACAACGATCGAGTAATTGGGCTCGCGATCGGCGACGAGGTACTGGCGATCCCGATCAATATTCTGTGGTGGCACGAGATCGTGAACCTGGATGTGGCAGGGCGGCAGCTTGCGGTAACGCACTGCCCGCTCACGGGCTCGAGCCTGGTTTTCGACCGGGCTTCGCTGGACGGGGCTGAGTTGGGCGTGTCCGGTCTCCTCTATCGCAACAACCTCATCATGTACGACCGAAGCACGGACGAATCACTTTGGCCGCAGATGATCCGCGGTGCGAGGTGCGGTACCAAGACCGGAGAGTCCCTGGACATGGTGCCGGCCGTCGAAATGACCTGGAGCGGTTGGCAGACCCTGTACCCTCAGACCTTGGTGGTAAGCTCGGACACGAGGTACGGACGGAACTACACGGTTTACCCCTACGACGACTACGATCGGATCGATAACACACAGCTGCTCTTCCCCATGGGTTCGATCGATCGGAGACGCCCACCCAAGGAACGGACACTCGGTATACCGGACGGAGAGGGCGGAAGGGCCTATCCGTACGGCGCGCTGCAGGAACTTGGTTTCACCTCGGCTGTTCAAGAGCAAGACGATGTCATCTTCTGGGACAGCCTGCGCCAGGCGGCGATGGCGTACTACCGGGTTCTGGACGGTGAGACGCTGGAGTTCCGAGCCATCAGTGGGCAGATCCGCGACGTGCAGACAGAGAGTGTGTGGCAGATCGACGGCCGGGCTGTCTCCGGACCTCTGGTCGGAAAACAGCTGACACCGGTGGCTGAGGCGTTCGTCTCCTATTGGCTCGCGTGGGCAGCGTTCCATCCGGACGCGGTCCTCTGGAGTGCACCATGACCTCCTCGAAGCGCTTTTTCGGGCTGGGCGTTGTGCTTGCGGCTTTCGTATCACTGACGCAGTGCGCATTAGACGCCCAGGCAATCTGCAGCGCCCCACACTCGTCACCTACGCTCGTGCGGAACGGCTCAATGCGAACGCTAACGCCGGGGGCAGGATGGCTGCAGGTCTCGCTGTACCGACAGCAGGCCGACGAGTCGTTCAACCACCTGGGGAACCGACAGCCTTTCCTCGCGAACGGAAAGTTCGACACCCGCTCGGTCTTTTTATCGGGTGCGGTGGGATTGATGCGAGGTCTGGAATTATGGGCTCAGCTCCCCGTGCACAACTTGAACGCGGACGCCGCGGGCGAGACGAGCACCACGACGGGGGTGGGTGATATCCGCGTCGCGGGCAGAATCGGGTCTGGTTTCTTCGGGCTCGACCTTCCTTTGGCTCTTCGTGCCGGAGTGAAAATACCCGGCAGTGACTTCCCGGTAGACGCGACGGTATTGCCGCTCACCGAAGGTCAGATGGACTTCGAGACGAGCGTGGAGGCCGGCGGCACTCTCGGGTCGCTACCGCTCTACGTGACGGGTTGGGTGGGGTACAGATGGAGAACCGAAAACAAAGACGCTGCCCGGAAGCCGGGGGACGAGGGCTACGCACATCTGGCCCTCGGAGCCTTCACGGGAGACCTCATCTTCGAGCTTGCCGCAGACGGCCTATGGGGTCGTGCCCCTGAAGCACAGGGGATCACCCTCGGCGGCGAGCGGCGACGCCTGCTGCAAGTGATCCCGACCATTGGATATGAACTTGGCCCGGGACGTCTGGAGTTCACCAGCCAGGTTCCGGTTTACGGGCGGAGCCTGCCAAGTGGTGTCGGCATGAGCGTAGGGTACCGCTTTGCCTGGGGTGTTTGACCGAACACCGAAAACAACAGAAGAGAGCACGAAACCAACTAGCAGAGAGGAATTTGCAATGACTTCAACAAAGAGACTTTCCACAACAATTGCGACTGCGGTCGCCACCCTGGTTCTGTCGGCGGGCTCTCTGGCAGCGCAAGGCAGGGAAGCGTTTACCGAGGAGCGTTTCGAGACACTTCAGGCCGCCGGCGAATTGGTACTGGTCAGCGTGCACGCCGATTGGTGCGGCACCTGCGCCAGGCAAGCCGACATCCTGTCTGAATTTCCGGAGAAAAACCCGGACACCGAGTTGTACATCCTGGTGGTCGATTTCGACAAGCAGAAGGATTGGGTCAGACACTTTGGCGCACCCAGCCAATCGACTCTGGTGTTGTTCAAGGGTGACGAGCGCATGTGGTTCAGCGTAGGCGAGACCAGTGAAGAGAAGATCGTCGCCCCGATTTTGCTGGCAGCAGCGGCACAAGGATGAGTCTCGACCTGGCGGCAGTTCCACTGGCTTTGATGGCCGGTGTTATCGGGGTTCTATCTCCCTGCGTTTGGCCGCTCGTGCCCGTCGTCACTTCGGCGGCGGCGGGCAGTGGCCGCACCGGTCCTATCTACCTGGCCGGCGGGCTGTCGCTTTCGTTTGCGGTGGCGGGTACGCTCTTCACCTGGCTCACCGTGAGCACCGGGTTCAACCCCGAGGTCTTCCGTTTCTTCGCGGCAGCACTCCTGGTCACGCTTGGTGCCGTCCTCGTCGTTCCCGCCTTCGGCAATTGGGTCACGCTCAAGCTGTCGATGCTTTCCGGCAGCATGGGTATTCAGCCGGGAGACAACCCGGTATCCGCGCCAGGTCAGTTCGGGGTTGGTGCACTCCTGGGCTTCGTTTGGCTCCCTTGCGTTGGCCCGACACTTGGCGCGGCGGTCGCACTCGCGGCGCTGGGCCAGAACATGCCGATGGCTTTCATCGTGATGCTTGCGTACGGCATCGGAACCGCAGGCGTGCTACTAGCCGCGGGAATGGTGTCGAGCAAGGTTCTGCTGCGTTCCCGGTCCAACGTGATCGCACGCGCCCAACTCGGCAAAAAGATGCTGGGTTGGTCGGTGCTAGTTCTCGGCTTACTCGTACTCACCAAGACTGACAAGCTCTTGGAGGCGTGGGCGGTGGGGTTGTTGCCGAATTGGATGTTGAGTATGTGAGGGGGGGGAGAGAAGATGAGACACCTATAATAGCACCGCCAGCTTGAAACCTTTTCACACAGCCGCCCGTTGTGGATATACGTGGATCATCCATATAGTGGATGGTCCACTTAGCTCATAATCCAGAACAGGGGCCACGATGTCAGACATCGATCCGCGATCTCTTCTTCCGCTCACCCACCTCTCCTACCAGGTCTTGCTCGCCCTGGCCGATGACAATCGCCACGGGTACGGGATAATCAAGGAGGTCTATGCCAGGACCGACGGGGAGATCGATCTGGAGACGGGGACGCTGTACACCGCTCTGCGGCGGCTCAAGGACGAGGGGCTGATCGACATCGTTGCACCTGACGAGCGCCCGGAGGGCGAGGACGATCGCCGCCGGGTTTACAGGCTCACGCCAATCGGTACCGAGGTCCTTCGAGCCGAATCCCGGCGACTGATAGCGCTCGTGGGGGTGGCCATGGAGAAGCGTGTCCTCCCCGAAGCGCCGGTTTGAGGTGGATGCCATGAGCGTACAATCCACGGTCCTGTTTAGGCTTTACCGCATCCTGTTGGGTTTCTACCCTGCCGAATTCCGCACGGAGTGGTCGCTTGACATGCTGCGGACGGTAGTGAAGAAGGAAGGTGCTCTGGGCACGAAAGCCGGTGTCGCGCAGCGACTTCGTTTTTGGGCCCGCGAGCTGTTCTCCGTTGTTCGCACAGGCCTCGAGCAGCGTTGGAAATGGGCCAGAGTGGTGGACTCAGGACGGATTTCCGGGGCATCCGGTGCCCGGCTCGAGCGATCTGCACATGCAGGGGGTCCGAAACGGAGGCCACCCGCATTGATCGAGCCCATCATCCGTGACCTACTCTTCGCACTGCGGCAACTTCGCAGGCGCCCCGGTCTTACCGCTGCAGCAGTTCTCACACTGGCGCTCGGCATCGGCGCCGACACCGCGGTCTTCAGCGTGGTTAGCGGCGTGCTGCTCAAACCATTGCCATATCCCGAACCTGACCGGTTGGTCAGGGTTTACGACGAGTTCCCGAATATGCCGCATTTCCCCTTGGCGCCAGCGGCATTCGTCGACTACCGCGAACTGGAGGTGCCGTTTTCCGAATTCGCCGTCTTCACCGTAGCAAGTCTGCAGATCTCGGAGGCGGATCGGCCCGAGCTGCTCACCGGGATGGCCGTATCGTCTGAGTTCTTCAGGGTTCTTCGCCTGGAGCCGGTGTTGGGGCGGGGGTTCACGCGCGAAGAGGAATTAGCGGGCAATCACTACCAGGTCGTCTTGGGTCATGAATTCTGGCAGCGCAGATTCTCTGCCGACCCGGCTGTGCTGGGCCAGACGCTCGAACTCTCCGGACGGACGTTCACGGTGGTGGGCGTAGCGCACCCGGATCTCCTATCGCCGGGAGGCAGCTTTCGATCGGTTGCCCATGGTGAGACGGTTGACGTTTGGTGGCCGCTCGTGTTGGGGCCAGACGAGCAGCCGCGCGGATCGCACTACCTGAACGGTGTCGCGAGACTCCGGGACGGTGTCTCGCGGGGGCAGGCAGAGGCGATCATGACCGGAATCGCCGCGGAGGTGTTTGCCCCATTCGTCGATCCGGACGATGACCTTCCCGGATCGACCATCGGCCTCGTCTCATTGTCCGAGGACATAGTGGGACAGGCGCGATCTACGCTCCTGGTACTGTTGGGGGCAGCGGGCCTCATCCTGCTGATGGCGTGTGTCAACATGGCCGGCGTGATGCTGGCCCGCGCGGCCGACAGGCGAGAGGAAATCGCGCTGCGCATGGCCATTGGCGCGAGCCGTGGGCACCTCGTTCGACAGCTCCTCGTAGAGGGTGCGGTGGTCGCGGCATTCGGCGGGATCGCGGGTGTGGTGTTGGGAGTGGTCGGGTTGGAGCAACTCCTCGGGTTGGCCCCCGGAGAACTGCCGCGTATCTACGCAGTCAGGCTGGACATGGGGGTCCTGGTTTTCGCTCTGGGAGCTACCACCCTGACAGCGGTTTTCGCGGGTCTGGTGCCGGCATTCCACGCGCGCCACTTCGATGTCGCCGATGCGCTCAAGGCTTCCGGCACCAGGGCGATACGCAGTGCCGAAAGATGGCGACGCGTGCTCGTTGTGTCGCAGGTGAGCCTTGCGGTGGTTTTGCTGGTCGGCGCGGGGCTCCTGCTCCGCAGCCTTTTGGAGCTCCAGCACGTGGATCCCGGATTCAGGCCAGAGGGAGTGCTGACCGCCAGATTGAGCCTGCCCTCCGCGCGGTACCCGTCCGACGAAACCAGAATAGAGTTCTACCGCGAACTCGAGAGTAGAGCGGGGCGGATACCCGGAGTCGATGCCGCGGGCGTTTCGTACGCTTTGCCGTGGAACGGATACGACGAAAACTCGGGGTTCGAGATCGAAGGGTGGGTTCCGCCCGAGGGCTTGTTCATGTCAGTGCGGTACCACTTCGTCGGCCCGGATTTCCTGGACGCAATAGGGGTCCCGCTGCTGGAGGGGCGAGGCCTGAGAACGAGCGACGACCGGAATGCCGAATCGCAGCAAGTCGCCCTCATCAGCCAAACGATGGCGCGGCGCTTTTGGCGTGAGCAGCCGGACGGAGGCGAACCGGTTGGGAGCCGGATCCACTTCTGGGGGGAGTTGCGGACGGTCGTGGGTGTGATCGGCGATGTCGCGGACGGCCCGACCGACGTCGACGTGCGGCCAGCTGTCTTCGTTCCCATTGCGCAAATCCCGCGGAACAGGGCATCGATCGCCCTCAAAACCGGCGGCGAGCCAATGAGTCTCGTGAACCCGCTCCGCGAGGTCGTGGCGAGCATCGACCCGGCACTGCCGTTGGCGGAAATTCGACCACTAAGCGAAATCGCAGGTGCTCAGACCGCATCGGCCCGGTTTACAGTGGTGCTAGTTGGTCTGTTCGCGGCGGTTGCTCTCGCCCTCGCGGTGGTGGGCCTATACGGTCTCCTGTCGTACCTGGTTGGCCAGCGGCGCCGGGAGATCGCCGTGCGCATGGCACTCGGGGCGGAGCGGGGACGGGTGCTGGAACTGGTGGTCAGGGAAGGGGTGGCGATGGCGGCGGTCGGGTTGGCGCTAGGCCTCGGCGGCAGCGTTGTGTTGGCACGACTGGTCACTTCACTCCTGTTCGGTGTCGCTCCGTTCGATCCGCTTACGCTTGTCGCAGTGGCGTTGGGCGTCCTGGCAGTGGCAAGTGCTTCCTGCCTGCTGCCGGCGGTGCGGGCCGCGAACTTGGAACCGACTCAGGCGATGCGGTGATTCGGTTGTCGGTATTCCTTACCGCCCTTCAGGCCTGCTTCTTTCCATCCGCTGAGATGTGGCCGAGAAGCGTGGAGCGCTAGAGGAGTGGTGGGGCCGCTCAACGCTCAACGAACAACTGTCGGCAGGAATCCCCCGCACCTCCTACCTCCGTACCGCCACCCTCTCGCTGGACACCACCTGATCCGCGCGTGATACTAAGGTCGTGGAGTTCCCATTCCTATCGAGATCGACCCCAAGCAAGGAAGACGAACCATGTTATCGCCGCGATTCCTTTCGAGCATGCACCGACTCTCAATCCTCGTTCTGCTCCTGGCACCGGCCGGTCTTTTCGCCCAGGGCACGCGGGCAGACTACGAACGTGCCGACAGCTTCGATGTCCGCACCCGGGGGCTGGTGCTGAACGTCGTCGAGGAGCCGAACTGGATCGGCGAGACAAGCAGGTTCTGGTACAGGAAGTCCGTGGATGGCGGAAACGCTTTCACCTTGGTGGACGCGACGACCCTGGAGAAACGCCCCGCATTCGATCACGACCGGATCGCCTCTTCCCTTTCCTCGGCGAGAGATACGACGTACACCGGGGTCACCTTGCCCTTCCGAAGCTTCACCTACGAGGATGAAGAACAGTCCATCGAGTTCGTCGTGTCCCTCACGGAACGCCGCCGCGGTTCGGCTCCCGCACCGGGGGATTCCACCTGGAGGTGCAGCATGTCCGACCACCAGTGCGAGAACCTGGGGCCGGTGCCGGAAAGGCCGAGTCGGGACAGAGGCATTGGCTACCAGGCGGGACCGGGGCAATTGTGGCGGAGTCAGAGCGATGAGCCTATCGCGTCCCCGAACGAGGAGTGGGAAGCCTTCATCCAGAACCACAACGTGGCGGTGCGGAAAGTGGGCGAGGAGGACTACACTCTTCTCAGTCAGGACGGCTCAGAGGGGAACCCCTACACCCATGCCTCCATGGCCTGGTCGCCGGACTCGAGGATGCTCGCCGTCTACCGCGTGATCCCGGGTCACGAGCGCGAGGTTCACTACGTGGAGTCTTCGCCAGAAGATCAGCTGCAGCCGAAACACTCGACGCTAATCTACGCCAAGCCAGGTGACGTCGTGGACAAGGAGCAGCCGGTGATATTCGACGTGGAGGCGAAGCGACAGATCGCCGTGGATGAGACTCTCTTCCCGAATGCATATACCCTGTCGGAGTTGGAGTGGAGGGAAGACAGTCAGAGACTCACATTCGAGTACAACCAGCGGGGCCATCAGGTGTACCGGATCATCGAGATCGAAGCGGCGACTGGCGCGACTCGGGCGGTGATCTCGGAAGAGCCGGAGACCTTCTTCTATTACTCGGAGGCCAGGGGCAGCGGTGGCACGCACTACCGCCACGATCTCAATGACGGTGAAGAGATCATCTGGATGTCGGAGCGGGACGGGTGGGCGCACCTGTACCTGTACGATGGCGTGGCCGGGGAGGTGAAGAACCAGATTACCAGTGGAGAGTGGGTGGTGCGCAACGTGGAGTGGGTAGACGAGGAGAACCGCCAGATCTGGTTCCGCGCCAGTGGGATGTATGATGGAAGGGATCCGTACTTCCTCCACTACTACCGGATCAACCTCGACGGCAGCGGCCTGGTGACGTACACCGAAGCAGACGGAGAACATTCGGTGACTTTCTCCGAGGACCGGGAGTACTACGTAGACCGCTGGTCCAGGGTAGACCAACCTCCTGTGACCGAACTCCGTCGCACCAGTGACCGGGAGGTCGTGATGGAATTGGAGCGTGCCGACGACTCCGCCCTGCTGGCCACGGGGTGGCGGTACCCGGAGGTTTTCGTAGCGAAGGGACGGGACGGCACCACCGACATCTGGGGCGTCATCATCCGACCCACGAACTTCGATCCCAACCAGACCTACCCGGTAATCGAGTACATCTACGCGGGACCGCACAGCGCCTTCGTGCCGAAGACATTCAGCACGCAGCGCGGCATGCAGGCCATGGCCGAGTTGGGTTTTATCGTCGTGCAGATCGACGGCATGGGTACGGCGAAGCGGTCCAAGGCGTTCCATGACGTATCGTGGAAGAACATCAAGGACGCGGGTTTCCCTGACCGCATTCTCTGGCATCAGGCAGTGGCGGAAAGGTATTCGTACTACGACATCAGTGACGTGGGCATCTACGGGACCTCGGCCGGCGGACAAAACTCCATGGCCGCCCTGCTATTCCACTCCGAGTTCTACACGGTGGCCGTGTCGGCGGCGGGTTGTCACGACAATCGCATGGACAAGATCTGGTGGAACGAGCTTTGGATGAGCTGGCCTCTCGGCCCCCACTACTCCGCCTCATCGAACGTGGACAACGCCCACCTGCTTCGGGGCAAGTTGCTGCTGATCCTTCCGGAGATGGACACCAACGTGGACCCATCCTCCACGATGCAAGTGGTGAACTCACTCATCGAGGCAGACAAGGAGTTCGACTTCCTGTTGGTCCCCGGCGCCAATCACGGATCGGGCGGGGCCTACGGTACCCGGAAGCGTTTCGACTTTTTCGTGCAGCACCTTCTGGGTGTGGCACCACCGGATTGGAATCACGTCGAAGACGGTGGTTGAGGGAGAGGATTGCCCGCCGTTGGAAGCAGGCGGACCCCGAACGCCGCGTGACGTTCGGGGCCACTCCAATCTGATGTGCTACAATTCTCTCCTATCGGCGATGCGCCACGAACAAACCAGGCCTATGGTAAGATGCGGTACCCCATGTTCGGTCTCGCGGCACCGCTGTGGACTTCTTGCCGTGCCGCCATTGAGATGTACCGCTCCCACATCGCACTCCAAGTCGCGGTGCCCGCCTTGGCTTCGATGAGACGATCGAGCGAATTGACCCCGTAGAACTCCTCCCTGCTGTCGTAGAGCGTCACATAGACCACGCGTTCGTCAGCTCCGAACAGCACGCGGTAGCCTATGGTGGGATACGGATATTCGATCTCCGCGAGGAAGCTCGCATATTCCTGGGCGAGCGCATCCCACTCCATGGCCTTCCCGCCCTGGATCCAGATGTCGGTGACCTCGATGAAGGCCGATTGTTCACTCGCGGCAGCTTCTTCCAACAGATGGCTCCAGTTTGGCACCGTCTCGAGGATCTCGTTCGATATCACTTCCAGACTGATCGTCGCGAACTCCTCGAAGATCTCGTTCACCTTTGTTTCCGCTGACGCACCCTGAAACTGGCGTACCCACTGATCTGGGTCGTCCCAGTATGCCATGTTCTCGAACGGATACACCAACGTGTAGTCAAAGACGTTGTTCCAGAAGAACCAGCCGTAGCCGGGATCGAGGTTGATCTCCCGCGCCACGGACACCAGTTCCTCAACCAGCATTTCATAACGGGCCGCGTCGGCCGGCAGCACGCGAGATACCGACACATTCAGCTTCGAGCTACCGGGAGAAGCCTCTTGTGCCGTTGCGGCGTAGGGCAGTACAGCGGCAGACAGTAGTACAACAGCAAAAAACCTCCGTAGCATAGCGGTCTCCTTGTACGGGTTTCCACTTGTCGACCTGCGGGCGTCTGGTCGTCAGGACCGTGCGCGCTCTATAGCGCGTTTCGAACAGCACCATAGACATCGGGAGTCAACCAGCGGTCAATCGTAGACAGGTTGGAGTCAATTCGGGCACCCTCAGCCAAGTGAACATCCCATTGAACGGGGCCTCCGCCGGGTACCATCCGGGGCCTTGCCGGGTAATATTGAGGCATGAGACCACTGATTATCCCACAGCTGGCGCCGTTGCTGATTGCCCTCGTCTGGCTTATGTCGGCCGCGTCCGCGGCGGCCCAGACCGTCAGGGGACGGGTAGTCGACCGAACCACTGGAGCACCGGTCGTCGGCGCATCGGTACTGTTGCTCGACCAGGCCGGGCAAACCCGGAAAATGACCATCACCGACGCAACAGGCGCATACAACATCGAGGCGCCAAATCCCGGTGGTTACACCTTCCGCGTCGACGCCGCGGGATACGACACGCACAACGAACCGCAGTTTGCAGTGCTCGCCGGGCGAATCCTGGAGCTGGAGATCCGGCTTTGGGGCCTGACGGAGTTGGAGCCGGTAGCCGTCGTTGCGGAATCGCTGCCGTTTGCTCCCGGTCCGCTGGGAGGTTTCTACGAACGGATGGACCGTGGCAGAGGCCAATACATCACCAGGCGGCAGATCGAAGAGATGGGCGTGTTCCGGTTCACCGATATCCTGCGCATGACGCCGACTGTAGACGTCGTCGCGCGCGGGGGCACTCAATCCACGATCCGCATAAAAGGGACGGGGCGCTTGGGCCGCGACTGTCCACCACTTCTGTACGTGGATGATGTGCGGTGGGGAACCGTGGACCTCGACGGCGACGGCCCGGACCGCGAGTTGTATCCGTCCGAGGTCGAGGCCATCGAGGTCTACAGGCCATCAGCGGTGCCGATCGAATTTTCCGGCTTCGACACGTCGTGTGGCGTAGTTGTCGTGTGGACTAAGAGGGCACCGTAAATACAGTGTCAGAGTAGCAGGGGCGGCAGAGGGGTTGGGTATTCCTCTGCGCTCCCGCACACATCCGCCTGATTCCGTGTAAACCGCGCAGCCCTACCGCCCCACCACCAACTCCATCACCCATAGGTCCGGGCTCGGCCCCTTCGGGACGTGTCCTGATGGGCAATCTGCGGCTCGGTCATTCAGGACGCGCCGCGGTTCACCTCTGCCATCATCACTCGCTTCAGCGCCGAATACTCCTCCTCTCCCACGCGGGCTTACCGGGGAACGTCACCGGGTTCTCCCGGATCAGCTGCATTACTTCGTCGATGGCCCGCTGCAGCTGTGGGTCGATGCCCCTAGCCAGCTGTGTGGGATCGTCCACTACCGGGATGTCCGGTTCGATGCCGTGACCCTCGGCAAACCACACGCCGTCGGGGCCGTAGAGCCGCCCCGGTGGAGCAGTGAAGTAGCCACCGTCTATCGTCCCGGCCCCAGAAGCCGGGCCTATCAACCCGCCCCACGTGCGCTCGCCGATCACGGGACCCACTTCCAGCGTCTGGAAGAACCACGGGAATGCGTCACCCCCCGAACCGGCCCAGCCGTTGATCAGCATGGCCTTGTGACCGTAATGGTTCACCGGCGGATGGTTCTGCGTCGCTCCGTTGCGGCGGTAGATGCGCGTGTGGAGTTCCCGATTGAACTTCTCGATGAACCGATCGGCCAACTGCCCGCCGCCGTTCCAGCGCTCGTCGATGATGAGCCCCGCCTTCGTCATCTGACTATTGAACTGCCTGACCAGCTCGGTCTGCCCGGGGACCGCCGTGTTGAGGACGTAGATGTAGCCTATCTGTCCTCCCGAAGCCTCATCCACCAACCTGCGATTGTTCTCGATCCACTCCTGGTGGCGGAGCTGATACTCGCTCCGCATGGTCTCCACGACGATCTCCCGCGCCCCCTCCATGGTTGGCCGATCGTTCACGTGCAATAGCACCGTCTCGCCCGCGAGCCCTTCAAATGCGGCGTAGGGTGACCTGTCGGTGTCCATCGGCGTCCCGTTCACAGCCAGGATGTAATCTCCCTCGTTCACGTCCACCCCGGGCTCCCTGAGCGGCGAACGATGCTCGACCATCCACGGCGCGTTCTCCACGATCCTGGCGATCCGGTACGCACCGTTCTCAAGAGTCCAATCGATGCCGAGCAGGCCGATCTGGCGGCGTTCGGGCGACTCGAGATCGCCGCCACCGACGTAGGTGTGTGAGGCATTCACCTCTCCGATCAGCTCGCCGAGCACGAAGTTCACGTCCCAGCGCGTCACGGCGTCGCCCAGGAGATCGCCGTAATGGTCGCGCAGGCCGGCCCAATCCAAACCATGCATGTTCGGGTCGTAGAACACGTCACGGTACGTGCGCCAAACGTCGTTGAAGATCTGCCGCCACTCGGCCTTAGGGTCCACCACCATCTCGAACTCGTTTGTGGGGAGCCGATCCTCCATCCGCTGATCCGGCGCAACACTCACGATCCCCCAGCGCCCGTTGCTCGCCACGAGCATCTTCTTCCCGTCGAATGACAGTTCGTAAGTGGCCGCATCCTCCACAATCGTCTTCTCTTCCTTCTCCTCGAGATCGAAGAAAACGATTTCGGGGTCCGAACCCGCCGAGCCCGACCGGGGGATGCGCGTGTAGATCACCTTCCCGGATGCCGCGGTCAGGTTCGCGTAGTTGCCACGCTCCGCCGGCAGCACCACGCCACGGCCCTCGAGGCCGTCCAAGTCGATCTGAACACCCTCGTCCTCCTCATCCTCCTGATCCTCGTCACCCTCGCCCTCGTCTTCCCCTTCCTCATCCTCATCCTCATCTTCGTCTTCCTTCAGCGGCTCCTCGTCGTTCTCCGGCGCGAGCGGCGAGGGCACGTCGCTTCTCAGCGCCAGCGCGACGATCTGGGTGGTGTTGGGGTAAATCCAGGTGGCATCCACGTCTGAGTAGATCGGTGCGAGCGAGCGGTTGGAGAGATAGTACAGATACTTCCCATCGGGGTCGAAGTATGGCTCGTAATCGGAGTAGTAGCCCGACGTCACCTGGTGCCGTTGGCCGTTCTCGGTGTCGAACAGAAATACCGCATCGTTGCCGGTGTCGAGCCCTCGGTGGTAAACAAGCCAGCGGCTGTCACTGGACCAGCTCACGTCGGATCTCATGATCTGGCCCTGGCCCCACCAAAGGCCGGTGTCCACGTCGGTGATCCGTTCGCTCTCCACTTCGAGGATCTTGAGCGTCTGCGCGTAATCCCAGAAGGCGATCTTCTTCGAGTCGGGTGACCAGAAGGGGTTGTAGCGTAGCCCCTCGCCAAGCCTGGTGAGCTGACGGGTGTCTCCGGTGCCATCCGCCGGCATGATATACAACTCGTACTCCCCAGACGCGTCGCTCACGTAGGCGATGTGTTTACCGTCGGGCGACCAAGAGGGGTAACGCTCGGCCACGCCCGACGTGTGGGTGAGCTTCCGAATCACGCCATGCTCAGCCGGTACCGAAAAGATCTCGCCGCGGGCCTGGAAGGCAGCCCTCTGCCCGGTCGGCGAGATATTGGCCCACTGGATCAGCCCGCCCACGTTCTCCGTGTGGGGACGAACCGCCGCGAGGTCGGTGACGACATCGACATGCACCTCTCGCACGTTCTCCGTTGCCAGGTCCATCAGGTATAGCCTCCCGCCCGCCTGGAACACGATGTCCTGCGGCCCGATTGCGGGGAAGGAGATGTCGAAGTCGCTGAAGGTCGTAACTTGCCGCATCGCTCCACTACTCCGCGCATATGCCCAGACGTTCAGACGTTGGTTTGGCCCCCGGTTGGATGCGAAGTAGATCGTCTCCCCATGCCACATGGGGTGTCCGTCCTCGAACGGGTTGTTCGTGATGTTCTCGGACTCGTAACTCTCGAGATCGAACAGCCAGATGTCGGCGGCGGTGCCACCTCTGTACCGTTTCCACGTTGCGAAACCCTGAGCCTTGGGAGTGTACGCCAAGGTGCGGCCGTCAGGCGAGATGGCTCCCGCTTCACCGTAAGGAATCGGCAGTTTGTTCGGGAGGCCGCCGGCAGGCGCGATGGTGAAGAGTTGGGAAACACGCCCTATCCCTGTCTCTCGCCCGGAGGCGAAGAGCAGCCTGCCGTCAGGTGTCCAATTGAGCACTCGGTCGGTGCCGGGGTGATAGGTGACCCGCATCGGCTCACCGCCAAGGGTGGGGATCACGTAGACGTCACCATTGCCGTCGTAGGTTCCTGTGAACGCGATCCTACTACCGTCGGCTGAGAATCGCGGGAACTGTTCCTGCCCCCTGGGAGAGCTGAGGCGCCTTGCGGTGCCTCCGTCCTTTTCAACAACCCAGATGTCGCCTGCGTAGACAAACGCAATATGGGTGGCGCTGACGTCGGGTTGGCGAAACATGCGGGCGTCGACCTGTGCCGCTGCCGTGGTCGGCGAGAGCACAAGGCCTGTCGCAAAGAGAACAATGGACACCAGAAAAATGGTGGCGTCGGTCGTGAGACGAAAAGGGGAGCGGTGAGCCGACATGGGGCTTCCTCCTGAAGAGTTGGCTGCTTCCTTGGAGGCCGAGAGATTCGCCTACCTGGCGGCCGGAGTCAAGGCTTGGCGGCAGGATCCTCGGCTTTACCGTCGTATTATTATTGCTGCATGATCAAGCGTCTCTCCATTCCACTGCCGATATTGGCCGCCCTGGTGGGGCTTGCATGCCCTCTCGCAGGCCAGGCCGTCCGCGGCGTGCTCAAGAACCACACAACCGGCGCGCCGGTAGCGGCCGGGTTCGTCGTTTTGATCGATGCAGATTCGGTGGAGCTACAACGCACGTTGGTCGATGGGAACGGGCGGTTCACGTTCGGAGCTGACCAACCCGGTCGCTACGCTCTCAAGTCACAAGTAATCGGACTACTGAGCACCACCTCCCCCTACTTTGACCTGCAAGTGGGACAGGTGCTCAACTACGAATTCGAAGTTCCGGCACTGCCCGTTCAACTGAACGCACTGGTTGTCGAGGAGGAGCGCGTGTGCCGCAACCGGTCCGAAACCGGTCTTGCGGCAGCCGCGCTTTGGAACGAGGCGCAGAAAGCTCTTAACGCCGTCTTGTGGACGGAGCAGCAGGGGCTGCTGCGCCACCGGCTGGAACGCTACGAGCGGCTACTCGAGCCCGTCACTTTGTTCGTAGACGACGAAGGTCGAAGCTGGACGCAGGAGGGGCTCTACCGGGGCAGCCCCTTCAGCAGCGCCCCCGCCGAAGAGCTGGCCGAGTTTGGCTACATCAGGGACGCTGGGGACAACGAGTGGATCTACCACGGGCCGGACGCACGGGTCCTGTTGTCCGAGGAGTTCGCCAACTCACACTGTTTCTCAGCACGTGAGCCCGGGAGCGACGAACGCGGTTTGATCGGCATCGGGTTCGAGCCCACCGCCGACCGCGACATGCCTGATGTATCGGGCGTGCTCTGGTTGGACGAGCAGACCGCTGAATTGCGCTTCGTCGAATATCGATACACCGACCCGCCCTGGGACCTGGAGGTCAGCGACGCCGGAGGCCGAATCGAGTTCGAGCGATTGCCCACCGGTGTCTGGATCGTGAGCCGCTGGTGGATACGCATGCCCGTCATCGCACTACGGCCCATACAGACTGTGAGGATCGGCAGGCCGCCCCTCGACCAGTACTACCTCGCGGCAATCAGGGAAGCCGGAGCCTGGGTTGCGGAAGTAACAACCGAGGCCAGACAGCCCGTCGGCAGATTTCGAGAAGCATCAGCCGGGTTGGGCATAACCAATCCAACCGAGGCCAGATTGGCTGCGCCATCGAAGGCAGACTACCGGTCGGGTTGGCGGATCGCCATGAATGTGAACCTATTGAACACGGGCAGCGATGTGGCAGAGTTCGGGAATGCTCCGGCATTCCAAGGCACCGTGCGGTTTTCGACGGCTCCGGGGCTTCAGCTGGCCGGGGGAGCGCAGTTTTCCCGCCACGGAATGACTAACGCGCGACACAGGTATGGGCTCTTTCAGCTATTCACCGAGCCGCGATTCGCTCTCCACGAGCTGACATCGAGGGTCACACCGTTCTTCGGAGCGCGGCTCGGTCGTGCATGGGAGCTTGTGGACGATAGGGGGGCTACCTTCAGATCCACCGGACTTGCCTACGGCGTCGTCGGGGGCGCCACCCTGAGACTTGAGAGTGGCGTGTCCCTGGAGTTCGGACTCACGATCGGGGCCATCAAGTTTGGCGACTTTTCCGCCACAACCGACCGGCGCTGGGAAGAATGTGTCCTCGAACAAGGTGCACTGGGAACCACACTGCCGGCCACCGTCGTTGCCTGCTCACCGCCGGAGTTTTGGACTGGACCGCAACTCACGCCTGGCTCGGGAATCTCAGGGACTGGTGACCTACCCAGGATTACGTACGAAAACACGGCGCGAAATGACTTGTGGCGGGCACTTTGGGTCGGGGTCGAGTTCAGACTCGACGGGAGGTAGGGCGGACGGGCGGTATGGCGCTGCGTTGAAATGAGTTCCAGAGTGCCGCCGCGCATCTTACGTTAGTTCATGCCTACGTCCAGCCGCGGAAAGCAGTTGCCGCCCAGCAGGTTCTGAAACGGAAGGAACAGTGGCGTAGGCAATTCGTCCCACTCGAACCAACCCACCTCGGTCATCTCGTCAGGTGCAGCGACCGCAGCCTCACCGCCGATGTATATGGCATCGAACCAAAGCGTCAAATAGTGTTTGCCTTCAACCTCAAAGATATCATTGGTCACCGCTTTGAATTCCACACCTGTGATATCGACCGCAGTTTCCTCCTTGACCTCGCGGATTGCACACTCTTCAGGCGACTCACCATACTCGAGATGGCCACCCGGTGTGGACCAGGTGCCAGCGCCACGAACGCCGCCGCGTTTGAGAAGCAAGACATGGTCTCCCCTGCGCACGACTACCCCGACCCCCACCTGTGGTTGTTTCAACATCCTCTTCCCCTACAACCCTCTGTTGGAATGACTTGATCGTCGCATGTACTCCACCGCCCTAACCGGCACCTACAAATCTGCAGTGTGCTAACTACAATCTGCAATCTCCAATCGTCGTCGCACCCGCCAGCTCAAGAGAGTAGAGCGACTCGGGGGATTGCCCAAGTGGACCCGGCACTACCATTTCGGTGTAAGGAAGTCTTGGCGAAATGAAGGCCCGTCTACCGGTATTCACCGCTGTTCTCTCGCTCCTTCTGACACCTTGCCTATCCGCTCAGGATGTGAGTGGGCGTTTGGTGGAGCAGACGACTGACCGCCCCATAGTTGGGGCGTTCGTCCTGTTGGTCGGCCCCGATTCGACGGAATTCGCGCGGGCGCTAACTGACGGTCTGGGGCGTTTTTCCATGCAAGCGCCGTCGGCAGGCGCCTACGCACTGAAGTCCGCTGTCATCGGGTTTCGAAGCACGATCACGCCGACATTCGACCTCGCCACCGATCAGGATATCGAGTTCGACTTCGCGATACCGGGCATACCCGTGACGTTGCCGACGCTCGTCGTCGAAGACAGAAGAGCCTGCGGCGGCATAGCGGGGGCGGGGCTCGAGGCGGCAACCGTTTGGGAGGAAGCCAGAAAAGCGCTCGACGCGGTTGTCTGGACAGAACGGCAGGGGACATTGCGGCACGTGCTCGTCAAGTACGAGCGGCTGCTCGACCCTGAGTCACTCGAGATCAGGGACACGCGGCAGCGGGTCATAAGAGACATCTACAGCGGCAGTCCGTTCTTGACGGGTGATCCACAAAGCCTAACCGAACGTGGTTACATCCAGGAGACCGAAGGGAGCGAGCGCCACTTCGAGGCTCCGGATGCCAACGTGTTGCTGTCCGACGAGTTTGCCGCTGTACACTGCTTCTCCCTCGTCGTGGGTGAAGGGGACCGGGGTGGGTACCTCGGACTGGCGTTCGAGCCCGATGTCACGAGAGATCTTCCGGACATAGAAGGCGTGCTGTGGATCGATGGGGCCACGGCCGAGTTGCGCTACCTGGATTTTTCATATACCCGAATGCCCTACGAATTGGAAATGCAGAACGTCGGAGGACGTGTCGAATTCGAGCATCTCCCCGCCGGCCCATGGATTGTACGCAGGTGGTGGATACGCATGCCGGTCATCGGCGTGCGCAGACGACAGTTCAGCGACTTCACCAACGAGAACTACCTCGCGGCCCTCAAGGAGGACGGTGGATACGTACGCGATATCCAAACGCTCGATGATCGGCCGGTGGCCCGCCGCGGTGTCGCTACTCTCACGGGCAGAGTTCTGAACCTTCGGAACGCGCAACCGGTGCCAGGTGCGGAGATAGCACTCGTGGGGACTGAGTACAGCACCCAGGCCGATGCACAGGGGAATTTCAGGTTCGGATACTTGCCTGAA
>JBDGYW010000011.1:0-24831 GCA_039588935.1 Gemmatimonadota bacterium
CACACCCGGATCGATGCCGTTGTCGAGAATGGCGATGACGACTCCCCTCCCATCGTACTCCGGGTAGCGTGATCTGAAGGCGTCAATGCCGAGTGCGCGCAGCGGCAGCAAACCCGCCAGCATCGCAACACGCGGAGGAATCATCGGTTTGCGCGGCACCCAAACAACGGGCTTGGCAGAACCTCCAACCGCAGAATCTTGCGGCTGTCCAGATTCTCGCGAGAGTTGCTCACCTGAGGAACGCGGAATGGGTGCACACGCAAAAAAGGCGGACACCCCTATGACGGCAGTCGCCCACCTTCTCATCCGGACACCTGGGGGCCTCTCGACGCGGTGTACGGCTCGTACACCCAAGGGTTCAGGTCGAACGGTTGCTGAACCACGCCGTTACATATTCGACGATATCTTGCGTAGACGTGCCGGGCCCAAACATCCTGGCGATCCCTTGCGACTCTAGCTGTCTCATATCGTCTTCGGGGATTATGCCTCCACCAATGACTAGCACATCATCCCGTCCTTGCTCAGCCAGGAGCGTCTTCACGCGCGGGAAGAGAGTCATGTGAGCACCAGATAGAATCGATAGGCCCACTACATCGACGTCCTCTTGTACCGCCGCAGCAACAATCATCTCCGGTGTTTGATGAAGGCCTGTGTACACTACCTCCATGCCTGCATCCCGAAGGCCCGCGGCAACTACCTTAGCCCCTCGGTCGTGACCATCGAGGCCTGGCTTGCCAACGAGGATCCTGATTCGCTGAGACTTCTGATTCAAAGCTTCTTCTCGTGCAATAGTCACCATTGTGCGCGCAAGCTAGCCCTCCCGAAACCTCGTAACGGATTGTCGATCACCGCATCAAGCACCCGTGAACCGGAGCAAGGCACCCAGGCAGTCGAGCGCCGACCGAGCATCTTTGTTTTCGATCACATTGACGTGACATCCCTGGCGCAAGGCCTCTTCGATTGCTTCGTCGATGATGTCTGGAACACTCTGCACACCGCCTTCGTCGCTGCAAGTGCCTTCCACGATTGTCAGCCGACCAGAATCCTTGCACCTGTATCCGCCCAAAGCCGCTGTCGGATCTACCAGCAACGTGCGAACCTGCCCAATTGAGAGAGCCCGCAGAGTCTCTTCGGCACCCGTCACCGCCCAACCCGTGCCAAGGCCTCCGCTGAGTTTCGCGATGTGCTGCTCCTCCCAGTCGCGTTCCGACTCACGTCTGACCGCAAGTACCGCGTCCATGATTTCGCTCTGCGTCGCGGATTTGGGGTTGAGCTTGGTCGTGCCCAGAAGATCCTTGCGCACATACGGATGGAGATGCGGAATCAACGAGTTGGCATCCTTACCGTTCCCGCCCACAACCACACCGCGTGCTCCTTCACTCTTGCTCAGTTCGAGCAATTGCTCTGCGACGTCTGCGTAGTGTCGATCTTTCTCTTTCTGCATCCGCCGATTGAAGTTATGCTCCCCGGCACCGGCAACGCTGCCACTGTGAAACTTGTTGGCGCGCGTGGTCGTTCCAGGGGAACGCCCCGTGAGTTCCTGCACGCCAAAGGCGGTAACCCGAAAGAAGCGCGCACTAGCTCGATCGCTGACAGCGCAGTGCACCAAGCCGAATTCATCGTGCAACGCCACCAACTCACGCACCAATGGAGACCGATCGACCACCAGTCGCGATCTGAACACATGCGGCAGAGGCAATGCCTCGAACAGTCCGAGGGGCTCACACGCGAAGATCGCGATGCCGCGCCCCATCGGCAGATGGGTTGAATCATCCAGATACTCTCGGATGCGCTGCAAATCTCGATCTATCGTGTCACGTTCCGTTCGTGTCAGTCCGAAGTCCTCGAGCGCGGCCTGCCGCTGTTTGATGCGATTCTTCAGTTTGATCTGATACTTCCCACGTGCTCTATCGCGTGGTTCGAGCTTCAAGTAGCACGACACGACCCAGTGCTCGGTCGTTCCAATGCTGGCAAACCTGTCCATAAGAGATTTCAAGGTGGGAGGTCCGCCCTGCTCCTTTGTTTCAACCATCAGTTTCCAACCTTCTCGTCAATAACAGTTCAGAAGAAAACGGGCTCGCGGTAAGCACCGTAGACCCGCTCCAAGGCATTTCTAATCTCAAAAAGGGTACAGAATTCCCGCGCGCAATCGAGCATTGGGGGAATGACGTTCTCATCTCGATCCGCAGCATCGTGCAACGCTTCAAGACTCCTCTCAACTCGTGCCGCATTGCGCCGTGATCGCAGTTCACGGAGGCGATCTCGTTGTGTCGCATTCGCTTGTTCGCTCACTTTCATTATTTCGAGTTCGCGCTCGTCCGCGTCGGTGAAGTCGTTGACACCGACCACTACTCTGCGACGCTGTTCGACCTCGTGTTGAAGACGAAGTGCACTCTGCGCTATCTGACGTTGGAACCAACCAGCCTCGATGCCGCTCACTACACCGCCAACTTGGTCAATCTGCGAGAACAGGTCTTCCGCCTCCTGTTCCATCTCGTTCGTGAGAGATTCAACGTAGTAAGAACCTGCCAAAGGATCGGCAACGTTAGTGACTCCTGTCTCGTAGGCCAGGACCTGCTGCGTCCGGAGCGCAAGCTTAACAGCATCTTCAGTCGGCAGTGCCAGCGTCTCATCCAGAGAGTTGGTGTGTAGGGACTGAGTCCCCGCAAGCGCGGCCGCCATTGCCTGGTACGCAACCCTCACCACGTTGTTCATCGGTTGCTGAGCCGTGAGCGAAACTCCAGCAGTCTGGCAGTGAAACCGCATCATCAGCGACTTCGGGTTCTTCGCACCGTAGCGATCCCGCATGCGCCGGGACCAGATCCGCCGTGCGGCCCGCATCTTGGCGATTTCCTCAAAGAAGTCGTTGTGGACATCCCAGAAGAATGACAGACGCGGTGCAAACGCATCCACGTCGAGCCCAGCAGCAGTCGCGCTCTCGACGTATTCGAAACCATTGGCCAGCGTAAACGCCAATTCCTGCGCTGCCGTCGCACCCGCTTCCCGAATGTGGTAGCCGCTTATGGAGATCGTGTTCCACTGCGGTGTGTGCTCGGTAGCCCACTCGAACAGATCCACAATGACCTTGACTGATGGCTTGACCGGGTACAGCCAAGCGTGCTGGGCCATGTACTCCTTCAGGATATCGTTCTGAACCGTGCCCCGAAGCGTCGAGATGTCGACTCCTTGGCGTTCGGCCGCTGCGACGTAAAAACAGAACAGCATTGCCGCGGGACCGTTGATGGTCATCGAAGTCGAGATCTCCCCCAGCGGGATGCCGTCGAACAGCGTTTCCATATCGGCAAGCGAGGAGATAGCCACCCCACACTTCCCGACCTCCCCTTCGGCTTGCGGACTGTCTGAGTCATAACCCATCAAGGTTGGGAAATCGAACGCGACAGACAGCCCTGTCTGGCCTCGCTCGAGCAGGAACTTGTACCGCTCATTGGTGTCATCGGCTGTACCAAACCCCGAGAACTGACGCATGGTCCAGAGGCGTCCGCGGTACATGGTCGGGTGCACACCACGCGTGAACGGGAAGCTGCCCGGATATCCCAATTCCGCGTCGGTATCGAATCCTTCGAGATCCGCAGGCGTGTATAACGGTTCCACCACCGCTGAACTCTGACTGACGAAGTCTATGTTGCGTTTGGAGCCGCGTTCGTACTCCTCGCGCCACGCATTGTATGCTCTGTCATCGGTCATTCATACTCTCACTTTGCTTCAGACAATCCACGATCTCGTGCGCCAACCTATAGGGGCTCTTTGTCCCCTCGACGATTTCGTCCATCCCCTCTGCCAGCACCCGTTCTCCGTCACAACCCCGCCATACCATGTCATCCAATAGACGGCCCACTACCTCCCGTGTATGGCGTTCCATCCGTTCACGACGACGCTCATACAATTGGCCGGATTCTCGAAGGTGCTCTCTGTGAGCATCCAGTGCTTCGATCAGGGCATCGACACCCTCGCCCCTGGTGGCTACCGTCATGAGCGTCTGCGGCTCCCACTCAGCTTTCGGCACCTCACGTCGAGCAGCTTCACCCATCTGGCCCGGAGAATGGTGCGGCGAAATGTTCCGATACGCATTGCCTCGCCGCAAACCCAGCATCACCTGCACTTCCTGAATGATACGGTCACCTCCAGGCCGATCCGCCTTGTTCACGACGTAAATGTCAGCGATCTCCATGACTCCGGCCTTGAGCACCTGAATCCCATCTCCCGACTCCGGCACCAACACCAATGCGGCAGTGTCGGCACTCGCGGCGATCGCAAGCTCTGACTGCCCAACCCCCACGGTTTCTATGATGACGCGATCGAACCCGAAGGCATCGAGCAGGTCACAGACTTCCCTGGTAGTAGTCGCCAGCCCGCCGGTTGCGCCACGCGCCGCCATCGACCTAATGAAGACTCCCGGATCGAGCGTGACGGACTCCATCCTGATCCGATCGCCGAGCAATGCTCCACCGCTGAACGGGCTGGTGGGATCGACGGCGACGACGGCTACTGTTTCACCCCGATCGCGGAAACCATTGATCAGGCACTCAACCAGCGTGGACTTTCCAGCCCCAGGAGGTCCAGTGATTCCGACCCGGTGCGCCCTTCCCAAGGCAGGATGAAGCCCGGATAGGAGTTCCTCGTAGCCAGCCCGAGCGTTCTCAACTAGCGAGATCGCCTTGGCAAGTGCAGGAATCTCTCCGGCCCGCATGCCCTCTTGCAGCCCCTCAATCTTCACAGATGTAAGTTCGCGAAATGCAGTGGGGCACCGCAACCCGCGTCACAGGCGGGGGAGCAGTATTGCAGCTGCGAGGCCAAGCAGTAGGAAGAACCCGACAAAATCGGTGAGTGCCGTAACGAAAACCGAACTGGCGATCGCAGGATCAACGCCGAGCTTCTGAAGCAACAGAGGGATTGCGGCTCCTGCGGTGGTGGCAAGAAGCAACGTGCCCCACATCGCAAGCATGAGGACCAACGCTACCGACCACCCGTACCCCAGTGCCAGCGGGACCGAGCCCACTGCCAGGCCGAGCAGCAAGCCATTCAACATTCCAACAGCGAATTCCTTCATGACTACACCAAACGCCTTGCCCTGAGGAATCCCCCCGACCGCAATTCGTCGAATTGTGACAGCCAGTGCCTGAGTGCCGGCGTTTCCTCCCATGGCCGCAATGATGGGCATTACGAATGCAAGCGCCCACATCCGGTCGATTGTGGGGGCGAAGAGTAGAACCACCGTCGCGGCAGCCGCGGCGGTAATCATGTTTAGAACCAGCCAGGGAAGCCTACTCCGAACGGCTTGGTGCCACTCGCCCGCAAGCAGTTCCTCAGCGGGCGCGCCACCGAACTTGAGGATATCCTCCGTGGCCTCCGCCTCGACCACATCCATCACATCATCGAACGTGACGCGGCCGATCAACTTGCCTTCATTGTTGACGACCGGCAACGACGGCAAGTTGTATCGCGCAATCAGCTGTGCCACGGCCTCCTGATCGAGGTCAGGTGTGGCCGTCGCGATTGACGGTTCCATGAGATCAACAACCGGCACCTGCGGTTTCGCCACCACAACCCGCTGCAATGGCAAGACCCCAACAAGGCGAAAGTCCCTATCGACGCAGAAGATCTGATAGAACTCGTCAATCTCCTCAGCTTGACTTCTTATATCCTCGATGGCGACTGCCGCTGTGACGTCCTCTCTAACAGCCACGACCGCAGCCGTCATCCGACCGCCCGCGGTATCTTCATCGTATATGAGCAGTCGCTCGATGTCGGCTCGGTCGGCGACATACGCCAGGATCCGCCTGGCCTGCTCAGCAGGTAGCTCGGAAATCAGATCCGCAGCGTCATCATCCTCGAGTTCCTCAACGATATCCGCCGCTTCTTCCGGATTCAGAGCTGCGAGGAGTTCCTCGGGGTGTTCTTCCTCTTCCATCTCAGCGAGTGCGTCGGAAACAACGTCGGGTGGCAGTGACTTGACCAGTCGAAGCTGCACGTCTTCGTCCAGCGAGGCCATGATGTCGGACAAGTCGGAGGGATGAAGCATCCTAGCGCGCGCCAGAAACCTGGTTACGTCACCAGCCTCGGCTAGCTGCCGCAGATCTTCCTGATTCTCGACGGCTTCGTTCACTTGAGTTCGTCTTTCTTCCACTCTCGCGAGTCCTTGAGCAGCCTTTCCAGATCCAAACCCGGTCGCATCGCGCGCGCTGGACCGTCCGTGGGACTCACCGCACCGCCTGAGACGATGAGCTTCATTGCTTCGTCCACAGGCGTGTCAATCGCAATGGTTCGATTCTTCGGCACGACAAGCATAAAACCGGACGTCGGATTTGGCGTAGTGGGTACGAAGACGTTCACACATGGCTCCCCTACCCATTTTGACATTTCCGACGCTTCTTCATTCGTCACGAAGGCTACCACCCACAATCCGTCGGTCGGATACGGTACCAGCACCGCGCGACGAAACAGTCTCCGGCGGCTCCCCACAATCGACTGGACTATCTGGCTCACCGCGCTGTAGATGCGGCCGGTGAGCGGGAAACGCGAAAGCGCATGGTTCCACCACCGTAGGAGCTGTCGACCGGCCGCAAGATGGACAATCCATCCTACGAGTATCAGGAACACCAACAGCAGTACGAAACCGAGCCCCGGAATCCGCAGTCCCATTGCTCGCAAAGGAACGCCGAGGATAGAATCGATCCGCTGAAACACCCAAACGAGCACGAACGCCGTGAATCCTACCGGTGCGATAACCACGAGGCCCACGAGGAAGTACTTCCGCAACAGCCGAAATGGAGAGCGTCGTGTGTTGATACCTGTGGATCCTGTCAGCGTCATTGCTTGCCTTCCGATTCCAGACGGACCACCGCCACGGCTGCGCGGCGCACCGTGACGCGCTCAACCCTGGCTGGCGTCGCCGCGACAACGTCGAACTCAAGACCGGCCAACTCGAATCGTTCACCGGGCACCGGGATACGCCCCACGCAGCCAGAGAGCAGACCGCCAATGGTCTCAGCACCTCCGGATATTGACGTGCCGAACTGCTGCGCGATATCTGCGACCGGGGCCGTACCAGCAAACTCTACTACGACAGGTTGAGGAGTCGCTGCAGATTCGGTTATCGGAGCTGCCTCAAACGTTTCTTCGACCAGGTCAGCAAGCAGATCGTTCAGAGTCAGGATTCCGGCTGTTCCACCGAATTCGTCAAGCACCACGGCCACCTGCCTGCGCTCACGCTGCATCTCAAATAGCAGGTCAGCACATGGCCTGGTCAACGGAACCAAGGTAACCGGTCGCACAGGAAGCTGCCCCCCGGGCGGCAGCTTCAACAGGTCAAACGCGTAGTACATGCCCACGATGTTGTCGAGCGAGTCACTGAACACAGGCACTCTCGAGAAGCCCGACCGGACAAACGTGCCGCAGATTTCATCAAGTGGTGAGCTGTCCGCAACCGCAATCACGTCGGTCCGTGGGGTCATCACCTCACGTACCTGGCGCTCAGTAAACCCCAACACGCCCGAAACGAGGGAGAGGTCGTCGGAACCGCCGGTATCGCCCCGTGATCGTTGGACCTGCAGGCGTGTCAGATCAACCCTCGGGCGTACCGTGGAGCCGTGTGGCAACACCGGCGCGAAGATTGCCGCAAGTGGACCGGTCAATGGCACCGTTGTTTTGACCGTTGCCTCGGGCCACCGCCTGCCGAGTGCGCTGGGTAACGCGTGGAGAACTGACACCACCACCGGTATCACCAGGAACACCGTTGAGACCGCCAGCGCGACGGGTGTCAAGCCATCAAACAGAGCTCGAAATCCTAGCCCGGCAACCAAGCTCCCAGCAGCCGCAATGCCGAGGGCGGTCCCGACGATCCGCGAAGGGGCGGAAAGCAACGCTCGTGCGGCTTTCGCTCCGCTCTCCCGTCCCGTGATCCACCGGTACAGCTCAACCTGATTTGCCACCCCACACGCGATCACCGTGGTCATGCCGACAGCACCCATTCCAAACCCACCAAGGAGCAACAGCCACGCGGTCATTCGGCTAGCTCCTCGGCACTGTCACCTTGAGGAGTTGGGTTCATCCGTTCGAAGTAGACGCGCCTGATTCTCCGCCTCACGATCTGCTCCACCACCACGCGAAATCCTTCAATCCGCAGTTCCTCTCCTGGTTTCGGCACACGGCCGAGTTCTGAGTACACCAAGCCACCGACGGTGGTGACATCCTCTCGCTCGGCAACTACGCCGAGCAACTCTGACAAATCATCCAACGGGAGCCTCCCGTCGACCCAAAACCGATCCTCTCCTTCCTTCTCCACTGCCGGTTCAATGTCAACTTCATACTCACCGTGGATTTCGCCGACTATTTCCTCCAGCACGTCTTCCAGTGTGATCAGCCCAGACGTACCACCGAACTCATCAACAACAACTGCCAGCCCTGACTTCCCGAGCTGGAAATCCCTCAACTGAGCAGTGAGCACCTTCGACTCCGGAACGAACTGTGCAGGTCTCACAAATTCACGCCAGTCCCCAGGTGCATCGGTTACGCCTGCGACAGCCGGCGTAAGATCTTTGGCATTTAACACGCCTTTGACGTTGTCGAGATCATCGGAGAACACAAGAACACGCGCATGCTCACTGCGGACAAGTATCTCGACGACAGCCTTCCAGTCAGCGCCGGCATCTACAGCCATTATGTCCAACCTGGGCGTCATTATCTCCGACACGGTTGTCTCACCCAGAGAAAACACACCGTGAAGCATGTCGCGATGTGCTTTGCTAAATCGATCGGCTGATCTCACTGGAACCGGTAGCATCGATTCGATCAGGGACTCAATCGAAGTCGCCATGCCTACGAGCGGCGTAAAGGGTGAGAGCGTAAGACGCGCGATAGGAGCAAGCGCTGCAGCAAGTTTGGGCATGAGGACGGCTGCGCTCCGCGGCAGGCCCTCCCCTAACAAATAGAGCAGCCCCAACGCCACCGCGGCCCGACCCATACCGACAGCAAGTGGCTGATACGACCAGCCCACAGCCGCCGATGCCGCAACTCCTGCGACGAACAACAGAGCGAGCCGGCTGATGCGCGTCGACCGTACACTCAACGGTATTCTGCCTGACTGAGTCAGCACGGTACCTGATGATGTTCCGGGCTCAGCCACTTCTTGCGCCATCACCAGCAGGCCTGCCCAAGCACCTGTCACAAGAGCCAACACTGCGCCTAGTACCGAAGCGGTGACCTCGCTCACTCCAGCCCTCGCAAAGTCCTACTCACATAGTCTTCTTGCATACACCACATTTCGGAGCGATAACCGTCCTCTCCGGACGGGTGCACATACCCCAACGAATGAAGGGCTCCGTGCACTACCAAACGGATCAGTTCCTGCCGCTCTGATACTCCCTCCTCACGGGCGACTCGCCGAGCCACCGATGGGCAGACATAGATGTCCCCAACCACAACGTCGGGGTGAGGTAAGCCAAAAGCTATCACATCGGTGGCACGGTCGTACCCGAATGAACGCCTGTTCAGGACCCTCATGCGCTGGCTGGAAAGGAATGTCACGCTGAATTCGGCTGTTCCTGCGTCCTCACCGTCGAGGACGGCCACGATCGCCCGACGCACGATTGGTTCAGGAAGACCATCGACCTTCGGGGCACAGTCGACGATCACGCTACGAGTCGGACGTGGCATCCCACCCTGCCGACAGCCCACCGGATTCTTTCGGGTAATCGATGCGGTTGTGCCGCGCGCCCTCGAACACTCTAAGGAACTCGCCACGCACACGCGTCAGTTCCGCCATGGTCAGCGGCGCATCGTCCAACTGCCCCGCTTCGATGCGCTGACCCACGAGGTGATCAATGGCGTCTCTTACATTCTCAGACGATTGATCTTCGAGAACGCGAAGCGCAGCCTCAACGCCGTCCGCAAGCATAGCAACCGCTGTCTCCACCGACCGTGGTCGCGGTCCAGGATAACGATAGTCACCTGGTTCGACGTCCGATTCACCGTTCTTGGTGAGCGCCCTATCGAGAAAGAAACTGATCACCATGGTGCCGTGGTGCTCAGCTATGAACGCCGTTATATCGTCAGGGAGCCGGTGTTCCTTTGCGAGAGCTACGCCTTCTTTGACGTGGTTCCTGATCATCGCAGCCGAGACGTCAGGTTTGAGCTTGTCGTGCGGATTCACTCCAGGAGATTGATTCTCGACAAAGAACTGCGGCTTCTTCAACTTCCCGATGTCGTGATAGTAGCAGCCGACACGCGCCAACAACCCGTTGGCGCCGATTGCGTTACAGGCCGCCTCACACATGTTGGCGAGAGCCAGGCTATGCGCGTAGGTGCCGGGTACCTCGGTAGCCAGGCGACGCAGGAGTGGTCGGGCCGGGTCGGACAACTCGAGAAGCGTGAGTTCGGTTGTGATGCCGGCAATCGACTCGAAGAGTGGCAGCGTGATCGTGACCAAGGCAGCGCAGATCAGAGCGTTCAAGCCACCGAGTCCGGCAGTGACTCCTGAAGTTGAGACAACATCCATCAGGTCTGGTTGAACTTGCAGCCCGATCGTCAAGCCGACCAACAAGAACGCGGCAGATACTACCACGACGGAAACCAGGAGCTGATTGCGGCGCCGGACTGTGCGCACGCTCAGCGCCGCTGCAACCCCACCCACCAATGCTACAAACAGCGCGTTTCCGCTGTACGCCGCTTGCGGCCCTAGGAGAACGGCCAATACCATTGCCGACACCATTGCAAGGCGTCCACCAAAGAGCACTGTCATCAGCATCGCGGCAAAGGGGATCGGGATCAGCTCAGGAGCAGGATTCGGCAGGAATCGCACGATTGCGGCAGCCCCTATGATCACCAGCGCAAATAGCAGCGACATCACGCCCAGCTGTCTGAACGACGCATAGGTTTCCGGCAGGAAGAGCATCAACAGCACCCAGTACAGTGCTAGCACAAGCGCGTTTGTGGAGATCTTCCCCAGGGTTCCAAGCAGGTCTGTTTCCGTGAGGCCGCGTTTGACCTGCTCGCTTCGCAACGCAGCCAATCGGGCATAGATATCCTCTGTCACGACCTCGTTCGCATCGACGATTCGCTCGTTCTGCCGGACCGTGAAGCGAACCGTATTGACATCGGCCCGCGCTTCGGCACGAAGGGAATCGGTTTCCGCTTGATTGAGTTCCAGAGTCGGCATGAAGAGGCTCTGCATTATTGCGCGTAGCAATTGGTTCCCGACCCGCGAGTTGGGATCGGGAGAGACCACCGGCAGGGCCTGCATGAACCTCTCGTAGTCGTAGACGGAATCACGTGAAACCAGGTTTTCTGTTGCAGAATCCCGGACCTCGAGGATCATGGAACTGGTTTCCGTCCCGGAGAACGCGATGCCAGGAACTCCTTGCGAGAGATTGCGATCGATCATCAGATCCACGGCATTGCGTAATGACGTCAGCCGATCCCCTGTAAGGAGATAGTCGGCCTCTTCAGGAGTCAGGTCGCGACCTCGTATCTCGAACACTCGCGCCCTAGCAACCAGATCTTCCCGCGACACAGCACTGTCCAGAGCAGCAAAGAGGGCATTGGCATTCTGTCGGACGGAGTCGAGGACCTCCCCCCTGTACTCGTAAACAGGAAGCACCGAGCGTTCCGCTATCTCCCGTTCGCGTTCCAAATCACTGGGGGATTTCTCGACAGGGAACTCGAAGGGCGCAATCACTTCTACAGCGGGGACGTCGTCAACCTCGTAGGAGTCCGTTGCTCCCGGTACCGGAAACAGCACGTAGGTCAGCATGGCGAGAGCTACCAACAATGCCCACCGTGCACCGTGTCCGGCAATGAGTCCGGGACGGTTGCTCGGCTCCAACTCAAAACTCACACCGGATTTCCGCGGTTCAAGATTCATCCGCCCTGGTCCTCCGCGTACGCTCGTATGATCTCCCGCACCAACCGATGGCGGACGACATCACGCTCTTCCAGATAACAGAACGCAACGCCATCTATCCCGGGCAGAATCCGTTCGACGTGAACGAGCCCTGATTCCTCTCTACTGGGAAGATCGATCTGGGTCTTGTCTCCGATAATCACTGCTCGGGAATTTACACCGAGCCGGGTCAGGCACATCTTCATCTGCCCGCCGGTAACATTCTGCGCCTCGTCGATAATGACGAATGCATCCGCCAGCGTCCGCCCTCGCATGTACCCTATTGGCGCAATCTCGATCGTGCGGGATTCAATCGCCTTCTGAACTTTGGCTGACGGCATCAACACCTCGAGAGCGTCATACAGGGGACGCAGGTACGGATCCACTTTTGCTTGGAGGTCGCCTGGCAAGAATCCAAGGCGCTCTCCAGCTTCGACCGCAGGCCGAGCGAGCACCAAGCGTTCTACACGCTTTCGCGCCAGCGCCTCCACACCCATCGCGACCGCGAGATAGGTCTTGCCAGTACCTGCCGGGCCTATTCCGATTACGATCTCGTTTTCCCGCATCGCTCTGATATACTCAAGCTGACCCTGACTCTTTGCCTGCACGATGCGGCGTGTGCCCGGCAAAACGATCTTCGAGTCGCCGTTAATGAGACTCCCATTCTCGGCTTGCGGGTGATCCGCGAGGCGCCGCACATCATCGGGCGTGATCGCCTCGCCCATCCTCGCAAGGTCGATCATGGTATTCGCGAGCCTCGACGCGTTCTCGACCGATTCAACAACGCCAGCAAGAGTCACGAAATCGCCGCGCAGCGAGGCGCGTACGCCAGTCGCTTGCTCCAGCTCGAGCAGGTTCACGTCGTTCACGCCAGCCAGGGCCAGCATGTCGGCCCCTTCGGCAGACAGGCGGTGAGTAACTTCTTCGCTCATGGACTTCGCTTAGCCAACCCGAGATTGTTCAACTCGGCATCATCAACGTCGCAGGGTGCATCTTCGAACAACGCCCGTGCAGCCGTCGTCTTGGGAAACGCAATGACGTCACGTATGCTATCGACACCGGCCAGCAGCATCGCTATGCGATCGAAACCAAGTGCACACCCGCCGTGAGGCGGTGCTCCCGACCTTAGCGCCGTGAGCAGGAATCCGAATCGTTTTTCGGCGTCTTCGCGTGGAATACCCATGGCCCCGAGGACCTGAAGCTGTACGTCCGGGTCTGTGATCCTGATCGAGCCACTACCCAACTCTACACCGTTGTAAACCACGTCATAGTGCAAAGCACGTATGTGCTCATAGTCCTCGCTGAACAGAGCATCCAGATCCGTAGGTCGAGGAGCTGTGAACGGATGGTGCGCAAACACCCACTTGTCCGAGTCAGGGTCCTTTTCGAACAGTGGGAAGTCCTCGACCCAAACAAATGCGTGCTGCAAAAGCTGAGTCGGTTGTAGCAGCTCGATCGCGCCGCGCCGCACTCTATCCAACGCGGGGGAAACAGTCGCGTTTGGGCCTGCGGTGGCGATCAGGAGATCTCCGTCATCCAATTCAGCCAGTTCGGCCGTCACACCTTGCAGCTTGGAAAGCGGACCGGTTAGCGAACCCCCGCTGCGCTTCAGCGTCGCGAGCCCCCCGCAACCTGATTCTTTGACAATTCGAGTGAGATGTTCGACGGCCTTTCGCGACAGTTGTGCGCCTCCTTCGATCCGGATGCCCCTGACACGCTCTCCCCGGTTCAGCGCATCTTCGAAAGCCTGGAAACCGCGACCTTGCACCAAATCGCCCAGGTCCGAAATAGCCCAGCCGTAGCGCAGATCGGGTTTGTCCGTGCCGTATTCCTCTAGTGCATCCTCGTGACTCATCCGCCTGAAAGGCCGTCCTATGTCGTGCCCGGCCTCCTCCCACAACGCCCCCAACGTGGCTTCGACCACATCATATATGTCGTGCGACGAAACGAACGAGGCTTCGACGTCGATCTGTGTGAACTCCGGCTGACGGTCAGCTCTTAGATCCTCGTCACGGAAACACCTTGCCAGCTGGAAATAGCGATCGAATCCAGAGATCATCAACAGTTGCTTGTAGATCTGTGGAGACTGGGGCAACGCATAAAACTGGCCTGTGTGTACCCGCGATGGCACCAAGTAATCCCGAGCGCCCTCGGGTGTGGGCCGGGTGAGAATCGGTGTTTCGATTTCGAAGAAACCGCACTCAGTGAGGACACTCCTCGCCCGTTGGAGCAATTGGTGCCGCAGAGCGAAGTTGTTGATCATCTCCGGCCGCCGCAGGTCGAGATGACGGTGCTGCAAGCGCAACTCTTCGGTTGGAAGCTCCTCACCCTTGGTGCGCCACACCGGAATGGGTGGAGTCGCGCTGGGTCCCACAACCTTCAACGTGGTTGCCTTTACCTCGACCTCACCAGTCGGCATTTTTGAGTTTTGCGCATCCGCAGGCCGCAAGTTCACGACGCCAGAAACAAGCACTACAGATTCGGCTCCAACCATTGCGGCTTCTTCGATCACTTCGGGTGCCGTCCAGTCCGGCCCAAAGGAAACCTGGACGAGCCCGGCACGATCGCGCAGATCAAAGAAGATGAGTCCACCGAGGTCTCGGCGACGGTGCAGCCAACCACCGAGCCTCACCTCCCGGCCAGCGTCAGTTCCTCGCAGCGCACCGCACAAGTGGCTGCGCATAGCCGTGGCCGTCATCTGCAGCCCGACTTCCAAGTTCGTATCCAAATTCGGTGAATGACCAGACTCCTTCGAAAATCTAGTAAAAGCGCACACGGCCCGGGAACAACCCGAGGAGGTTGCCTCCGAGCCGGCCCTCAGCACCTGGGGCGCGTGGACTCGCACAACATAACGCCCCAATCGACACACCATCAAGGCGCAGCTTGACAGTCAGATCCGTCACCACGAACCTTTCAGGATGCGGACCGCCCACCTATTGATCGCACTCGGCCTCTGCTGGAGCCACGCGCTCGGCCAAGCCCCGGGTTCCGCCAACCTCTGGCGTGTCAGCGCGGCATCTCTGACACGGCCACAGGCCCTTCAAACCGGGGCGGCAGGGCTTGCTTGGAATCCTGCTGCACCGATAAGTCAATCGAGGCTTTCAGCCTCTGCGCACATCGTACAGACTTCAGACGTCATCGGCCTATCGAGCATTCTGGTTGGTGTTTCTTTGACAACGGGTCAATCCGGGAGACTTGGCATTGCCGGAGGCAGGGTTGACGTGCGCGACCTTGTGCGCACTACGAGCTCTCCAACCAGCCAGGGTACGATCCCCGTATATGAGCAGTTTCTGGGTCTGGCCGGCCAGTACGAGTTTCGTGGCTTGGTAATCGGCGGGCTGTTCCGGCTTCATGATGCAAGGTTCAATTTGGAACATGACCACGGTTACACGCTCGATTTCGGCGCGCGATTCCACGCGTCAACTCGGCTTGTTGTGGCTGCTGCGACTCACTTCCTGCCCATCGACCTCAGCCATCAAGAAACCACAGACTACTACGCGGGAGCCGAGTATGTAGCGATTCCCAATCTCTCGATTGGCCGCGTTGCGGCACAGATACTCGCCCGCTATGGGGCAATCTACAGTGCCGCAGGAAAGCTCGAGCATATGGCCGGTGGAGGGTTGACGCTTGGCGGTCATTTTCGCCTGGACGCCAGTCTCGTGCGTGAGGCTGGGTATCAATCGAGCGGCTGGCGACCCGCCTTGGCTGTGTCAGTTCGGATCGGCAAATACCAACTGGGGCTGGCACGGAGCAACGGATTCAACGACCTCGGCGCCACGTACCGTATCGGGCTTGACGCGACTCTCATTCCATGAATTTGCTCGATCTCGCCCCCGGCCAAGCAGATCAGGTGGTTGCGGATTGGGTGGCCGACCGGGGCCTGCCCCGGTACAGGGCGATTCAAGTGTTCCCTCGCCTCTGGCAAAGACCAGTACGTGAATGGCGCGACTGCTCCGACCTGCCGAAAGACCTGATTGAGCTCTTGGACCGAGACTTCCCGCTAATGCGGCCCAAGCAGATCAAAAGGCTGGAATCATCCGACGGGACGGTGAAGTACCTGTGGGCAATGGCGGATGGCGCCGCCGTTGAATCTGTGGTCATCCTCGAAGGCAACCGACGAACGCTCTGTATTTCCTCTCAGGTCGGCTGTGCATACAAATGCTCGTTCTGCGCGACAGGGAAGATGGGCTTCGTTCGCAATTTGACGCCATGGGAAATCACTGCGCAGGTACGGGAACTCGCGGTTCAGATCGATCCAGAGGGCATCAGCAACGTGGTCTTCATGGGCATGGGAGAACCACTGCACAACTGGCCGGCGGTGGACGTCGCACTCACGATTCTGAACGACCAACGAGGCTTGGGTATTGGGGCTCGCCGGATCACCGTGAGCACCGTCGGGATAGTACCGATCCTGCGGAAGCTGGCGGCGCGGCCTGAGCAGTTTCGCTTGGCGTTATCGGTGCATTCCCCATTTGGCGATCGGCGTCAGCAGCTGATGCCGGTGGAGCGCCGCTACCCACTCGAGGAAATACTACGCGAAGTAGGTGATTTCTCACGCCGCGTAACGTTCGAGTATGTCATGATTCAGGGCGTAAATGATCGTCCTGCCGATATCGATGAACTCGCAGAAAAAGCTCACCCTATCGGGGCTCTCGTGAATCTGCTTCCCCTGCACCCCGGCGGCCCCTCTGGTCTGCGACCGACCCCCAGGACGGAGATTCATCGTTTTGCCTCCTCTCTTCGCGGCAAGGGAGTGAACGTTACCGTGAGGAGGAGCCGTGGCCTCGACATAGCCGCCGCCTGCGGTCAGTTATGGACTGATGCCACGCGCGCCGGCGAGATCGCGACCGAGCAACACGGTAACATCTAGCAAGAGGAGCGAATCAGGTTCCAGAACAATCCGTCCAGTTCCAAGGACTGCGCGGATTGGGTCTGCGACGGTGGAATCTCCACGGCGCACCAAAATCACCGTCGAATCACGGTCGTTCTGACGCGCTGAACCAAAGTAGACGACATCAATCCCTGCCCGACGCAGTCGCCCAGTCAATGTCCGGGCGAGTCCATCAACGAGTGTACCGTTCAGGACCTCCACCGTTGTGCCAATTTGCGCCCCTGGAATCGGCAGAGACGACGTATGTGTCTCTCTCGGAAGCGACCACCAGTAGATAAGGATTGCCGCAACCGGAATTACGACAACAAAGGCGACTATGGAGCGTTGACGAGAGAGTTCCAAAACTCAACGGTCTCCGCCAGAAGAGGAAAGTCGTAAGACAGCACCCCTGATAACCTTTCTGCCGTGACCGCGCGCAGCGTGGCATCCAGATCGTACGGTACGCGACTAGAGAGCTGGTCATGGCGCGCAGTGTGGAAATCGCGACCCTGTTCCAGATAATCGGCCAGGAAGAGGATCTTTCCGACCAACTCCCACTTGAAGTACCCGACAGAGTGATATCTCACAGCATCGAGCACAGCAGTGTCCGTTTCACCAAAGTGTTCCGCCCTCACGGCGGCCGCGGGTCCATGTCGCAAGCCGGGGATGGTCCACCAGTCAGGCACCAGTTCGTCGAGGAGTTCAGCCGGTGCGTCCTTCAACGAATCATGAAGCACGACCGCTTTGTGCCATCGGGTTCGTTCTGCGCCCGGTATCGCCATCTCATCCGCCCAAGCTGACACCAGGGCCGCCACACGTTCAACATGACCGCGACGTTCCTCGTGGATGTGAGCCCAATGCGGAAAACTGACAGACATCGGTGTTGACACTTGAGGACCAGGCTACGGTGAGCCGATCTCATCCGCGGAGAGCCCGTTGCCAAGCACGACATTATCGATCAACCGTGCCGCTCCAGTCCGCGCAGTTGCGACGTCAACCTGACATAGTGGTCCAACTCCGCCATCTCACGTTGCCAGAATGGGCGATTGGCGAACTCAGGATGAGGAAGCGTCAGATCGTCCGCCGTTGCGACGTTGTCCCCAAATCGCACGATATCCAGATCGAGAGTGCGCGCCCCCCACCGCTCGCCCCGGACACGCCCGGCTTCCGCCTCAATGACGTGGCAATGGCGTAGCAGCTCGCGCGGCGACAATTCCGTCTCCAGCAACACCATCTGGTTGAGGTAAGGACCCTGGGGTTCTTCCCCTAGCGGGGCTGTCTCCTCTATGGAACTCTCTGCGATCAGCGTCGTCCGCTGCAAACCGGACAACCGCTCCCGGCCTCGAGCAAGGTACTGGTGACGATTGCCCAGATTGGAGCCCAGAGCCACATATGCACATTCAGGCATCGTCATTCATCTCTTTGCCGGTCAACCACAACCTCCACGTGGTCGATCGGACCGTCGAGTGGTACATGGGGTTTTCGTGCGGCTACTCTGGCTCGCTGGACGCTGTGGAACTCGAGTGCTCGTGCGGCTATCTGTTCACACAAACCCTCCAGGAGCTTGTGGTGACTCGAGTGTACCGTATCACTCACCACCCTGTAGAGATCCCGGTAGTCCAGCAGCGCGTCCGGCGAGTCGGTTTCCCCCACACGACGGAGCGATGCCCACACCCTAAGATCCAGCTCCAACGGCTGGGGGATATGGTGTTCGTGCGGCAGAAGCCCGACACAAGTATGAAACCGCATCCCGTTCAGGGATATGCTATCCTGCTTGGACACGAGCGAATGGTACTGTGAAATACCGCGATCTCAAAGAACGCGGTTCGAGCCGTCCGAAGTAAACCGACGGGTCACCTCCGCGAGCATCGTGGCGATTGAGTCCAACTCGCTGGTGGCCGCACCCAGATCATCGACGCCCGCTTCCACATCACGCACCCGGTCGAGCATTCCGTCGGCATCCTGGCGGTTGCGCGTGGAAATTCCCGAGATCTCGTCCATGCGATCCCGCAGTTTGCTGAATGACGCCTGTTGATGCTCCGCAGTCGCGGCTATCCGACTCGCGTGCCCTGTCGCCTCGAGAGTTGCTACAACAATCTGTTCGAGCGCGTTGAGTCCCTGGGTGCTCATATCTTCCACACCGCCGACCGTTGTTTGGCCACGGCTCATTTGATCAACTACCTGACGCAGGCGGACTTGCATGTCCTCAACGAGCTGGCCCGCCTCGATTGCGGCGTTCCCGCTCTGCTCCGCTAACGACCGGACCTCTTTGGCCACTTCGGCAAAACCACGGCCATGTTCGCCGGCACGAGCAGCTTCGATCGCGGCATTCAGCGCGAGCAGATTGGTCATGTCGGCCTGCTCGCGAATCGACGCCAGGAACCTCACGATCCGCCGGCTCGCGGCATCGAGTTCATCTACCTTTGACGAGCTCTCTCCCACAAACGACTTCAACGCCACAAGCCTTTCGATCGCACCGGCAATCGTCTGCCGGTGTCGCCGCGCTGCGTCACTCGCCTTGCCACTTGCGGCGGCCGCCTCAGCACTGTCATGCACCACTTCACGTGATGCTTCGCTGAGATTGCGCGTCGCCGACAATCCTTCGGCCACGTCGGCATCCTGTTCGGAAAGCGCCATGACTATTGCCCTGGAGGAGGCGGCCATCGCCTCGGCTGCATCACGCACCGCGGTCGCTGCCTTGCCGAGACTGCCCACCTGAATGCCTATCCGGTGCACTGTGTCAACCAGGGGTTTTCGCAACTGTGCGATGTGGATGGCTGTGGCAATGCGATGCGCACATGCTTCAACCAGCGCGATCTGACGCCTCTCGTACTCACGTCGTTTGTGATGATCGAGTTCGAGAGTGCCAAGCAACTGTTCACCAAACTGTAGAGGTTGAATAATCAGGCTTTGAATGTTGGAAGGCAACCGTAACGCACGGACGTCGCGATCACCGTCACGAATGACAATCGCTGCGCACTCCCTGGCCACTTGTTCGCGTAGTTCATCCAATGCAGCCGGGACTTCTCCCTCCACATCCTCCGCCTCGGTACCGCGATACAGCAGCTCGAACCCATCTTCGGTGCGCCCGTAGATGCGGAAATCGTTCCAGTCCAAGATCCGGTGCGTGAGGCGCTCTAGCTCTGCCAGTGACAGGTCGAGATCAACGGTGCTTGAAAGCACTGACTCCATCGCATGGATCTTCGTCAACTCTTCTGCGTGGACAGCTTCTTCGATGATGCGCTTGATCACGTACGCACCGAACAGCAGCAGCATTCCTATAAACGGCCACGTCATTGGAGGAAGCATGACTACGGTTAGAACGATGACTGCGCCGGCAACGAACATGATTCCGTACGTCAATACCTCATACCGCAATATGAGCTGTCCGTCCTGAGCTTCCAGCTTTCGTCGTAACGCGAGCGTGAAGTAGAACAGTACGCGCGTGAAGCCGTAATACGACAACGCATACGCCGTGAGCGCGGGAATCGACTCAACCACCAACACGGACGTTGTATCTGAAAAGGAGGCAACTGTGACGTACGCACCGTAGGCAGCCATCAGCCCGACCACTTCCCTACACGCGTTGACCAACGACGCATATGCGGTCTTTCGAAGCAGCATAATATCGGCTGTGAAAGTACCTGCGGCCAACCCGATGACTGTTATGCCCGGCCCGAGTAGCAGCGCACCCACGAGCGCCACCACCGGTGTCAGAGTCACATAAGCATATTTCCCCAATGCGAGTTGGCCCGGTCGCACCAATGCGGCCGCCACAGCCACAACACCTACCAGCTCCACGTCGGTCAGCCACGCGCGATCAATGGCTGGAACTACTAGCAACAGCGCGACCCCAAGTGTGCGGAGGTATGCTGAGTACGCTTTGATCACGCGTTGGACGTTGAGTGACATCATGACAACCGCCGGTCCGGGATTGGGAGTAACTGAGTGGGGAGGATCGGCATCGCCACGCTCATACACCGACGCACACTGTATCGCTCAAACGAAGTAGTCTGACGGGTTGATCCCGTACTTCGCTGGATTTGTCACCTTGATGATCGAACGCACCAACGACCCATCCGGGCCGGTCTCAGCCAAATCCACTATAGGCCCTTGGTCCAGAGTAGCACCGTCCGGAGTGCACAATACTCTCACCAGAGGCCGGTTTGAAAGCTCGAGCTTCGGGTTGGCGGCATGGACTATTGCAACTTCGTACGTGTCGAGTATGACACACGTTCCGACCGGGTAAATGCCCAACAGATTGATGAACGCTTTGACCAGTGCCGGGTCCAGACCACGTCTTCGGTTTTCCCACATCTCGCGCAACACCTGGTCAGGTTGTATGGGGTTCTCTTGATAAACACGTCGCGAAGTTGCAGCATCGAACCCATCTGCAATCGCGACGATTTTTGTGTAGAGCGACGGGGTTCTTTTTCGTACCGCCTTGGGGTACCCTGTCAGGTCGATCTTCATGTGGTGTTCGTGTGCAACGATGATCCCGCGATAGGGAATCTCCCCATAGCCACGCAACCCAAAGAGGGTGAGCATCCCCATCCACGGGTGCGACTGCATGATCTGCCACTCTTCGTCGTTCAACGCTCCCTTCTTGTTCAACACCTCGATCGGCACGCGGCTCTTTCCGACATCGTGCATCAAGGCAGCCATCCCGAGGTCGTACAACTGCAACTTCGTGAGCCCCAGGCGCTTCCCGATCGATACACTGAAAATCGTGACGTTCACGGAGTGGACGAAAGTGTACTCGTCGTAGTCACGGATGGTCGTGAGGCCGATCATCGACGTTTCATTGCGGAGGACCTGGTCCACAACTCCCTGCACCGCCCGCTTCACCTTCTTAATGCTGGCAGTACGGCCCATCCGAATGCTGTTTACGACGTCTTTTGTGACCGCGACCGACTGTTCGTAAGTCCTCTTGGCAACCTCCTTCGCCTCCTCTGCATCAGCATACTCTTCGCTTTCAATCGGCGGCTCCACACTCATGTGCGTTACGCCACCCTCGACGAGACGGCGCTGAAGATCATTCAGTTTGTTCGGGTCCGCCTCACGCGGAGCAAAGGCAAGGATCAATGAAAGGAATACTTGCCATTCGCGGCGCTCCACCTCGTCGCCAACGTACAGGGAGCCGATGCCGCATTGACTCAATGTGCTAAGGATATGACTAAATGATGAATAGTTGTCCAACCCGATCCGCAACCGCGTCGAGTTAACGAAGATGAACTCGCCCGCGAGTTTTACCTCCATCTCGGGCTCGATCTCGAGCAGCGCCGCGGCGGTCGCATGCACATCGTCCAGGGCACGCTGGACCTGCACGTTTTCGACAGGATAGAGCCGCAGGTTCTTTAGACACGCGTAAAACGCAAGAAGGAACTCGCGTCCACCCTGACGGATTGCCACCTCTTCCGAATCGCGGCGGGCGTCAGTGAAGGAATCGCTCGGGAGACGAGCGGAATCGCTGTGTTCCGTCATATCACTTCATCTCGCGGAGTGCACCATTGATCGCGTTACGCACGAGCGGATCCTTCTCCTCTTTGAGGGCCGCGTTGAGCAGCTGACGTGCGTCGTCGCCACCAATCTTGCCCAACGCAAGTGCGGCACAGGCTCTCGTTTCCGGATCCTCCTTGCGCTTGAGTAGCCCCTTTCCTTTGACAAGCGGCCGCAGTGGACCGAGCCCTTCAGCACCTGCCAGCAATCCGTATGCTTGAAAGAATGCCTTCTTTTCTGTAAGGTCTGCATGTTTGAGCGTCTTCCCGAGCACTGCAGACTCGATCTTTCCGAACGCGCCACGGTGTCCCCCCTCAGACAACACCCTGACGGCGGCCACTCTGACATCTCTGTCAGAGTCATCGATCGCTCTCTCCAGCTGCTTCATCGCTCCCGGAGACCCAATCGCGGCTAGGGCTTCTGCCGCGCCACCTCGGATGGCCGCGCTCTCTCGAGTCAACAAGCCTCCGAGCGCGGGCACGAAGGTCGGCAGTTTGAGACCCGAAATCAGCTTCAAAACGCCGAGGAGTACCGTCTCGTTGTCCGAGTCCAGAGTCGTTGCAACTTGCTCGGGATGAGCTTGAACCAAACGCTGCGCCGCACTCTCGAGCAGTTCTTTGACTCTTTGGTTGGAGAGTTGCGGCAACCACTCGAGTACACCATCCAGTGCTTCCGCTCGCAATTCCGCAAACAATCCAGCCAACTCATCCTCTGTTGGATGAACTACGGCCTCATCGAGCGATTGCATCAGCTGTCCGATCGCGTCTCGCTCCGACAAGCGAGCTGGAAGTTCCTCCAGCTGCGTGCGGTGTTCGGGTAGGAGTTCGCGGGCGCGTTCGAGGATGACTTTCAGCTCACTGAGGATATACGCCACCGATCGAAAATCGCTGGCACCCAAAAGGTACGGGATGAAGTTCTCGACAATCGAGATCAGTTCGGTCCTTACCGCCGGGAACGTCTGCAGCTCCAGTCTATCGAACACCAGGCCAAGAACACTGCCTCTCAAATCCTGGTTGTACTCCCGCGCGATTTCGGACTCGAGGTAGTGGAGCTCATCATCGTCGAGGAAGTAGAGCGTGGCGTCGAAATCGTCCATGCTGACGATGGCAGGCGATGGTTCAGGCTGCTGTGCATCCTCCGCCACCTGTTTCTTGAGTTCTTCACTTGAAGGCCCCTCCGGTCCACCGAATGCCGACCCAGAGGGTTCCAGTGGTGCAACACCTTCCTCGCCGAGTTCGATCGTCACATAACGGACGAACTGAAAGTCCTGTTCCCAAAGCAGCGTCAACAGGTCATCATCGGAATCACCGGTGAGGCCTCGCGCTCTGTGAATCACAGCGAGCAGCTGAACTATCTCGTCACCTTCGATGCCAGGGGATAGAGTCAGAATCCGTACACCATCCTTGAACAACACCCACGGAACCGAATCAGCCCTGTCGGGCTGCGAAAGCACAACTGCATCTTCCCATTTGAATTCCGACTCGGTAACGAGAAGATTCAGCTCAGCACATTCTTCCCACACCGGCTCGAATGCGATCCGGATGTTTTCGGCGGCTTTTTGGTAGATGGGATTGTTGGGCAGGTAAAGCTGCAGGGCTCGCAGTCCTTTTACGAGAACCTGCATCAGATTCTCGACGGCTGCGGTATCGACTTCCTGACCTGTGGTACCCAGTTCAGTCAAACGCTGAATTCCCCAACATCAGTCAACAGTTGAACTCGTCGGAGCAACGCTCCGCAACTAGTCATGTTCGGGTCGGAGGCGCACATAGTCAAGGGCTGAAACCGACTGAGCCCTTCTGCTTCGAGTTTGGCGTTGCCTTTCGGTGTGTGTTCGGGTAGATTGTTTCGGACTATTTTCGGTAATCACGGAGCCGGAGCCAAACCCATGACACTTACGCGGCGGCAGAAGCAGATTCTCGACTACGTCGAAGGCTACATCGTCGAAAACGGTTATGCACCTTCTTTCGAGGAAATCGCAGGGCACTTCACTTTCCGTTCGCTTGCCACCGTTCACGAGCACCTCACCAACCTCGAGCGTAAAGGTTACATCACGCGCGCGCATAACGAGAGTCGGGCCATCGATGTCATACCTCGCCCCGGACAATCTGGCGCATTGGACCTCCCGCTGCTCGGCCAGGTAGCCGCAGGGCTGCCAATCGAGGCTGTTGCCAATCCCGAGACCATCTCAGTGCCCAGCGAACTCATTCCGCGACGCGGCAACGCGTACGCTCTGCGCGTGCACGGCGACTCGATGATCGATGAACACATTGCAGATGGCGACTATGTTGTGGTACACGGACGCCAGACCGCCGACAACGGCGAGATGGTGATTGCACTCGTCGATGGTACATCAGCAACCGTCAAGAGGTTTTTTCGGGAACCTGGAGGCTGGATCAGACTTCAACCGGCCAACGATGAAGTGCGTCCGATTCGGGCTCACGAGAATGACGTCTTGATTCAGGGAGTCGTCGTGGGGGTTATCCGCAAGTATTGACTTCGTGTACCTGGCATCATCGGCTTGCAGACACAATCAGACACTCCTTATTTTGCCCTCCATGAGTGGCAC
>JBDGYW010000012.1:0-24381 GCA_039588935.1 Gemmatimonadota bacterium
CGAGAAGATCGGCCACTGGAAGCACGGTGGCATCGTGGGTGTCATGGGGTACGGCGGTGGTGTCATTGGACGCTACAATGACGTGCCGGAAGACTTCCCCGAGATCGCGCACTTCCACACCATCCGCGTCAACATGCCCAGCGGCTGGTTCTACACTTCTGACGCGCTCAATACTATCTGTGACATCTGGGACAGGCACGGTTCAGGCCTCACCAACATGCACGGGTCGACCGGTGACATCATTCTGCTCGGCTGCCGCACAGAGGATCTGGAGCCCACGTTCGCCGAGCTGACCGCCAACGACTTCGATCTCGGCGGTTCCGGGTCGGACATGCGTACCCCCAGTGGGTGCGTGGGACCGGCACGATGCGAGTGGGCCTGCTATGACACGCTGAGTGCCACAAACGATCTGACCCAACACTTTCAGGATGAGCTGCACCGCCCGGCATTCCCGTACAAGTTCAAGATCAAGTGTGCGGGTTGTCCGAATGACTGCGTTGCGTCCGTTGCGCGCGCCGACATGTCCATCATTGGTACTTGGCGTGACCAGATCCGGATCGACCAGGCCGAGGTGAAAGCGGCGGAAGAGGCAGGACTCGACATCGTGAAGGACGTTTGTTTCAACTGCCCGACCAAGTGCATTGACTGGGACGGTAGCGAACTCAAGATCGATGATTCCAACTGCGTCAAGTGCATGCACTGCATCAACGCAATGCCGAAGGCTCTGCGCCCGGGTACGGATACTGGCGCCACGATTCTACTCGGATCGAAGGCTCCGATCGTTGAAGGTGCGTTGCTGTCATCCGTCATCGTTCCGTTCATGAAGCTCGAGCCTCCCTACGAGGAACTCAAGGACCTCATCGAGCGGATCTGGGACTTCTGGGGCGAGAACGGAAAGAACCGGGAGCGTTGCGGTGAGCTGATGCAGCGTATCGGACTCGGGAATTTCCTTGAGGAGATCGAGGTGGATCCGATTCCGCAAATGGTCGCACACCCCAGGGAGAACCCCTACGTCTTCTACGAGGATTATTACGAGGAAGGCGACGAGGAAGAGGAAGAGGACGACGAATAACGCAGTTGGGCCAACATTCCCGACATGCGAACCTTGAGACTAACAGTACCAATGGGGAGATAGAGCGATGGCAGTATCAAAGGACAGAATAACGGATATCGGGCCTCCGCATTACGAGAAGTTCTTGCCCCCCGTCATAAAGGCCAACTATGGCAAGTGGAAGTACCATGAGATGATCAAGCCTGGCGTAATGGTCCATGTAGGTGAGTCAGGTGACAAGCTGTTTACGGTTCGTGCCGCCTCTCCGCGGCTGCTCAGCACCACCACGATTCGCAAGTTTGCCGACCTTGCCACGAAGTACTGTGACGGCTACCTGCGTTTCACTAGCCGCAACAACGTCGAGTTTCTGCTTACGGATGATTCCAAGATCGACGCACTCATTAGCGACCTGAGTGATATTGGACATCCGGTTGGTGGTATCGGCAACGCGATCTCGAACATCGTTCACACGCAGGGTTGGGTGCACTGCCACTCGGCGGCAACTGACGCGTCTGGAATCGTGAAATGCGTCATGGACGATCTGAACGAGCACTTCACGTCGAATCAGGTGCCGGGCAAGCTTCGTATCGCGTTAGCCTGTTGCCTCAACATGTGTGGTGCCGTGCACTGTTCTGACATTGCGATCCTGGGAATTCACCGCAGGCCGCCGAAGGCTGATCACTCCAGCCTGAACAAGATCTGCGAGATCCCGAACGTAATAGCCTCCTGCCCGACGGCTGCCATCAGGCCTGCCACGGTAGACGGCAATCCCTCGATCGAGATCGACGACGACCTCTGCATGTTCTGCGCGAACTGCTTCACGGTATGCCCGTCGCTCCCGATGGCCGATCCACTGAATGATGGCGTATCCATCTGGGTCGGTGGCAAGGTTTCGAACGCGCGTACCGAGCCGACTTTCTCGAAGCTCGCAATCCCGTTCATTCAGAACAATCCGCCACGCTGGCCTGAAGTAACTGAGGCCGTGCGGAACATCGTTGATGTTTGGGCAAACAACGCCCGCAAGTTCGAGCGTATGGGTGAGTTCATTGAGCGTATCGGTTGGCCGCGCTTCTTCGAGATGACCGGCATCGAGTTCCAGAAGGAACACATTGATGACTTCAAGCATGCGGGACTGACGTACAAACGGTCCGCGCAGCTCAGACACTAGGAGGTTCCTGATGGCCGTCACGCCCGAAGAAATTGCGGACGCCATGTTTGAGATGGTCAGTGAGTACCAGGGCAAGAAGAAGTTCAAGGCGGGTGACCTGACCAAGGCGATGATTCAGAAGTATGCCGCAGACGGAGTCGACAAGAAGCAGTGCAAGCTTGCAATCCGCACGCTTATGGATTCAGGAAGGTGCGTGTACACGTACTTCGGCGGCAGCTTCATTGAGCTTCCTCACACGGAGGGAGCTGCAGAAGGAGCCGACGGCTAGTAATAGCCGTCGGCATACAAGTATAGACACGGGCGAACAGCCCGTATTCCCTTCGCCGCAGTAAGGCGCGGGACTGAGGTGACTAATGGCTGTAAAGAAAACAAAGAGGAAGAAAAAAAAGCGAGATTACAGTGCGTCTGGTAGCGGTGGTGGACGGGAACAATCTCCACTCCGGCCCAAACACGTAACGAAGAAGCCCCCGTGCCGCGACGCATGCCCCAGTGGGAATCGCATCAGAGAGTGGTTGACCACCATCGCTCAGGCCGAGCGGTTGGAGAAGCCAAAGGATCAGGCTTTCACCGAAGCTTGGGAGAGCTACACGGAAACGAGTCCGTTCCCTTCGGTGTGTGGTCGTGTCTGTCCGCACCCGTGTGAGACTGGCTGCAACAGAACGGAACTCGAAGGTGCTGTCGGCATCAACAAGGTCGAGCGGGTCATCGGCGACTTCGGGCTGAACAACAATCTGAAGCTCAAGCCGTTGACCGATGAGAAGCGCACCGAGAAGGTTGCAGTCGTTGGTGGTGGCCCGGGTGGTTTCTCTTGCGCGTATCAGCTCGTGAGAAGGGGCTACTCAGTGACCGTCCTGGAGGCCGCTGACAAGCCGGGCGGTATGCTGCTCTGGGGTATTCCCAGGTACAGGCTGCCGGCCGACATCATTGAGAAAGAGATTCAGAACATTCTCGATCTAGGTGTCGAGCTGAAGTGCAACACCCGCGTGGGCAAGGACATCTCGTTCGACGACCTCCGTGCCGAGTATCAGGCTGTGTTTGTGGCAATCGGTGCTGAGAAAGGTCTCAAGTTGAGGGTGGAGGGTGAGGATGCGGACAACGTTCTGTCGGGCGTTGAGTTCCTCAATCGCATCCACCATGGAGAGACTGTCGACGTTGGCGACAATGTGATTGTGGTCGGCGGAGGTGACACTGCGATTGACGCCGCGCGTATATGCAAGCGTCTTGGCGCGACTGTCACGATTGTGTACCGCCGTACGATCAAAGAGATGCCGGCAATCGAAGAAGAGATCGAGGAAGCGCAGCTCGAGGGCGTCAATCTCGAGTACCTCGCTGCTCCGATAGGTTTCAATAAGGACGGCAACCGGATCACGAGCATGCAGTCCATTCGCATGGAACTCGGCGAGCCGGATGACTCAGGAAGAAGGCGGCCGGTACCGATCGAAGGATCAGAGTTCGAGATCCCGGCCACGATGGTCATTCCAGCGATCAGCCAGGAGCCGGACTTCACAGGTCTCGAATCCCTCATCGAGGGCAGAGACTGGATCAAAGTGAACGATGAATATGCGTCCACCAAGGTCGAAGACGTGTACGCCGGTGGTGATGCGACCAACCTCGCGTTGGTGACGGATGCCATCGGCCATGGCCGGTACGCCGCGGAGGCGATAGACCGGAAGTTCCGTGGTGAGGAGAGGCCGGACAACGGCCAGCCGCTCATCAAGACCGACGGCATGCAGCTGGATCATTACGCCAAAGCTGAACGGGCCGAGGCTACTACGCTACCGGTTGAAGAGCGATTCGCGAGTATGGATGCAGAGGCGAACCTGCCGCTGACTGAAGAACAAGCGATCGAAGAGAGCAAACGTTGCATGAGTTGCGGGTACTGCATGGATTGCGAAAAGTGCTGGTTGTACTGCCAGGACCAGGCTATCGACAAGCCGATGCAGAAAGGCCTCTTGTACCCGTTCAAGTTGGGTAATTGCACGGGCTGCAAGAAGTGTGCGGAGATTTGTCCGTGCGGCTTCATAGAAATGGCGTGATGCACTGATATATCCGCGCGTTCTTATCGCCGGGTTGCGCGGAGGCAGCGGAAAAACGCTGGTTTCCTTGAGCTTGGTTGCGGCCTGGCGAAAACACGGAAAAAAGGTGGCCGCTTTCAAAAAGGGTCCCGATTACATTGACGCGGCTTGGTTATCGGCCGCCGCAGGTGAGCCCTGCCGGAACATGGATCTTTATCTCATGTCCCGGCAGGGTGTTCTGTCTTCGTTTGCGGCAACACGTGGTAACGCTGACGTCGCTGTTGTCGAAGGCAATCGAGGTCTGTTCGACGGGATGGATGCTGAGGGAAGCTACAGTAGCGCTGAATTGGCAAAGCTGCTGTCCACACCAGTTGTTCTCACAGTGGATTGCACGAAGTCGACTCGTACGGTTGCGGCTCTGGTCTTGGGGTGTTTGAGGCTCGATCCTGATGTCCCAATTCGAGGTGTCGTGCTCAACCAAATCGCGGGCTCTCGGCATGAGTCTGTGATTCGCGGGGCTATTGAGCGGGACTGTGGTGTTCCGATACTTGGGGTCATTCCGCGGATTCGTGAACAGATCTTTCCAGAACGGCACCTTGGCCTCGTCCCACCTCAGGAACACGAGGAGCAAAAGGCCGCGATTCAACACGTCGCAGACGTGGGCGAGCGATACCTGGACCTTGGGGCGATTTGGGGTGTGGCCCAAGTTGCAACTAAGTTGGAGTTCGAAGCTCCTGCGGTGAAGGTAGAAGATGGCGCCGAGGTTGGAGTCGCGAATATCGGCGTGTTCCGCGATGCTGCGTTCCAGTTCTACTATCCCGAGAACTTGGAAGCCCTGGTTCGACACGGCGCAACCCTCATCGAGATTTCGCCCCTATCTGATGTCGAGCTGCCGAGTGTGGATGCGCTATACATCGGTGGCGGATTCCCTGAGACACTGGCGCCGGCGCTGGCAGGAAACCGAAGCTTTTTGGATTCGGTGCGCACTCGTATCGAAAGGGGACTGCCGGTGTACGCCGAATGTGGCGGAGCTGTGTACCTAGGCGAAAGGCTCCTGTTCGAATCCCACGAATATCCTATGGCAAACGTGCTGCCTGTAGTCTTCGGATTCAAGAAGAAACCACAGGGACACGGTTATGTCGAACTCGAAACAGTGGCAGACAATCCGTTCTACTCAGTGGGGGAATCTCTGCGAGGACATGAATTCCACTACACCTTCTTGCAGTCGTCGAGAGAGGACGAACTGGCGTTCGCGTTCAAGGTTTTGCGCGGTGTTGGCTTCAATGGGGAACGGGATGGCATATGCCGCTACAACGTGCTAGCGTGCTACACTCACGTTCATGCTTTGGGTACTGAGAGTTGGGCACCGGCCGTCGTTCGGGCGGCCGTTCGTTTCAAGACAACGGACAAACAGAACCTCTAACATGAAAGAATACACTATGCGAATACGCAGCCTCTTGATGTTTACTCGCGTAGCCGCAGTGGTCACTTTTGCACTGGCGCTCCACCCCACGCTTCTTCACGCGGCACAGGAGACTGGCGTTCTTACGGGTGGAGATCAAATGGCCTGGTGGGCGTGGCCACTGATCTTGCTCGTTCTGACGTTCGTCATGGGTATTTTGGCGGCGTTGGGTGGTGTCGGCGGAGGAGTTCTTTTTGTTCCGATTGTGAGCGGATTTTTCCCCTTCCATCTCGACTTCGTCCGTGGTGCCGGACTCCTGGTGGCGCTGAGCGGTGCGCTCGCCGCCGGACCGGGTTTCTTGAAGATGAATCTGGCCAGTCTGCGGCTCGCGATGCCGGTGGCTCTAATTGCATCGACGTGCGCAATCATTGGCGCCATGATCGGCTTGGCTCTACCGACCAACGTCGTACAAACAGCTCTCGGTGCGACCATTCTGGGAATCGTCGCTCTGATGGTAGCTGCGAAGAAGTCGGAGTTCCCGGACGTGCCGAAAGCAGACCGGCTGTCCTCGGCACTCGGGATATACGGGGTCTATACCGAGGCCAGTCTGGGTAAGAACATCGATTGGAAAATCCATCGCACAGCAATAGGCCTGTTTCTCTTCATCTTCATTGGGCTGATGGCGGGCATGTTTGGTTTGGGTGCGGGCTGGGCGAACGTTCCGGTTCTGAACCTGGTGATGGGAGCACCGCTCAAGATCAGTGTTGCGACCAGCAAGTTCCTTCTCTCGATCACCGACACTTCAGCGGCTTGGGTATACCTCAATCAAGGTTGTGTGATACCGATGATGGTGATTCCGTCGCTCATTGGAATCATGCTGGGTTCGTTCATTGGTGTGCGGATCCTGAGAGTCGCAAAACCGAGCTTCGTGCGCTGGCTAGTCATTGGCCTCCTGCTCTTCGCGGGTGCCAAAGCGATTACCAAGGGACTCAATCTCCCGTTCTTCTTCTAGGATAACAGGGGAGCAATAGAATGACTGAAGATGCAAAGGCTGCTGAGGCCAACGAGGAACAACTCCTCTATGCGAAGATCCTGGAGATCGGAATGTATTTGGGGCTTGCGCTCCTGCTGGCGACCTTTGTCCTATATGTCTTCGGCATTATGGCGCCGGCCGTACCGATTGAGCAGTTGCCCAATTATTGGGTGATGAGCGCCCATGACTACGTGGAAGCCATCAACCACGATTTTCTGCATCGTGATCACGGGGTTACGGGCTGGGGGTGGGTGGCGGTCATCGGAAAGGGAGATTTCGTCAACTTCTTGGGGATCGCTCTACTTTCCGGTGTCACCATCGTGTGTTACGCCGGTATTATCCCAACGCTGCTCAGGAAGAAGCAGACCGCTTATGTGTGGATGGCGATTGCGGAGGTCGTGATCTTGGTACTTGCGGCGAGCGGCATTTTGGCTGTAGGACACTAGGCCACGGGGAGGGTGATCTGCGGTTTCTTCCGGTGGGACTCGATGTGCGAGGCAAGCGATGCCTGGTTGTCGGCGGAGGTGCGGTAGGTTCTCGAAAGGTGTCGAACCTGGTTGGAGCTGGGGCTGCGGTGACGGTCGTATCTCCAAACGTCACCGCTGTGCTGGCCGCGCAGGTTGAATCCCGCCAGATCAATTGGATCCAAAGTCCCTATTCTGAAGAACACCTCGAAGGCGCATATATGGTGGTTGCCGCCACAGACGACGAGACTCTCAACGCTAGCATCGTTGCCAATGCAACAGAGCGCGGCGCTCTGGTGTGTGACGTTTCGTCGGCGGAACGCTCCCAGGTGATCTTTGGAGCGCTGCACAAAGGGGAGGCAGGCGTCACGATCGCCGTGTTCACCGACGGGCGTAATCCGTCGGAAGCCAGGCGCACGCGTGATCGTATCGCTGGGCTGTTGGGCCAGGATCACAAACAGGAAGACCGACCCGGGTCGGCCTGAATCCAAATCGGCATGTCCAACGGGGCAAGATCTCGACGCCCGAGTGCGTTGCTATTGACGTCTCTTGGTAGCAAACACACTTCGGAGGCGTCTGCATTGGGCGAGGGGCTGGCGGCGCAGGCATATGCTGTGGCTTGTCTGCTGCCTGAGGGCTGGCAGGTGTTGCCGGGAATGCGTTACGGGGAACCGACGATCGAGCAGGCGATGGCCAAACTCGATAGTGGTGTCGAGGAACTCGTTGTGGTGCCCATGCATCCGCAGTTCGCGCACGTCACCAGTGGTGTCATCCTGCGTGAGGTCTACCGAGTTCTGGGCGAAATGCGGAATCCGGTGGACGTTGCCACGCGAACTTTGTGGTACAATGACGGCGGATATGTGAATGCACAGGCGCGGTTGATTGCATCATTCCTTTCGTCAATGGAGCTTCGTTCCCAAGACACTCGGTTGCTTCTGATCGCACATGCGTTGGAGGGCACGGGCGAGGAATCCGACAGCGCCTATGAGGGGCAGGTGGGTCAGACCGCAGCATTGGTGTTGGAAAGGTTGGGCTGGCCTGCTGATCGCGCATCGGTCGTGTATAGACACGCAGGAATGCCTGAACAGTCCTCACAACCTGATCTTACGGTACGACTGGGAGAGTTGGTGCGGTCGGGTGAGAAGAATATCGTTCTGATTCCAATGACCTTGCCGCCTGACTGCCAGGATACTCCCGGCGAACTGGCAGGTTACTGCCCCGAGGATTTCGAGGAGAATGGTGGACACCTCTTCGTAGCACCGACACTCGATTCGTACGGGCCGTTCATGACGGCAGTGAAAAATCTGGCTGTTCGTGGTCCGCGGTCCGTTGCTCTCGGGACGGCTGGAACGGCCCCCCTGCTGGCACCGAAGCACAGTGAGGAGCTAGTCGAGACTACACCCGGATCGCTCGTAATGATCGGAGCGTCGGTTTCCGGGAAGGTCCATGCGAAGCATGGTCCCGAAGTGGTTCACAGTCCTCCGGGTGTGTTCTGTGAGGTGAAGAAGACGAGAAAGGAACTCCGCGCCTTTTTGGATTGGGTACGAGAGGAAATGCCTGTCGAGGAGGCGTTTGTGTGGAGTACCTGTCAACGAATCGAATTCTTCGGTTGGCATTCTGAGGCTGAGGGCCTTGCCGACCACGAGTGGCCGGTTGCGGAAATCCGGCAGCATCTCTACGGTGCCGAACCGGAGGGCCTCAAGGTGAACGTCCTCTTCGGAGCCGAGGGATGGCATCACCTGATGCGAACTGCCTGTGGGCTGAACAGTGCTCTTCCCGGAGACACGGACGTGGTTGCCCAGCTGCAAACTTCCTGCCGGATGGGAGAGCGAGTCGGAACGGCAGGACCCAGAGTAACCGGTCTGGTCGACAGTGCAGTCGCTTTGGCAATGGAAGTCCGCGAAAACACTCCGTGGCATCGTTTCAGTCGTGGGTTCTGTGCGGCTGCTCTTTCGCGCGTGCACGACCTCACTGGAGCCGACCTGGAGAGATGCCGACATGTGGTCATAGGAGGCTCGGCCACCTCGCGCTCGGTGTTGTTCACTCTGTCAGAACGTTTCCAGGTTCCCTCTCGACAAATGACGCTGGTGTATCGCGATCATCACGGGCAGATGAAATTGCTCCGCTCTGCCATTGGAACGGGGAAACGCTTGCGAGTACACTCATATTCAGAACGCAGCGTCATTCAGGCGATAGCCGACGCCGATTTTGTGTTCTTTGGCATCGATCACTCGGAGCCTGTGATATCGGCGGAGATGCTGGCCGGCGTACGTGACTTTCCAGGCAGACCCCTGGTTGTCGTCGATTTCAATGATTCGGGTTCCGTGAATGAACTGGACACTATTGACGGCATATCTGTGTGGACGGCCGACGATCTGGATAGAGCCGTCGAATCGTATGCTGATGTGATGTGTGCAGACAGCCAGTTCGCTCGGGCGGTTGAACAGGCTGAGAGTTGGATAGAAGCTCGCCTTCCTGGAGGAGACAATGGGTAGATTGTTGGCGCTGAGTGTGACGTTCTTGATCTTCCTTGCGGCTGTTTTGGGTCTGAGTGGGCAGGAACAGGTGGAGATCCTGCTGGCGCAGTTTGAGCCTGAGAACCACCGCTACGCTCAGGCCGAGGCCTGTGTCAACTGCCATCAGTCCGAAAACGACATCATGACGCGAGCAGTCGGCGTGGACATCTCATCCGGTTCCCCAGCGCTGGACGAGCGAGGCTGGCTGGCCAGCGTGCACTCTCGGTCTCAGAGCCACGACTACCGAGTCAATACTGCGTGCGCTTGGTGCCATGCGCCGACAGTTGAGGGGGCCACGCAGGACTCATTGGCAGCAGTGCCGATCGAACCGGGCACGTGGGAAGGGGTCACCTGTGGTGCCTGCCACCCCGGGCGGTTGGAAGGAAATATGAGAGAGTCTTTGCTCATCAACTTCTCACCCGGGTCGGATCCGACCGATCCTGCGAGCTACGTCTTCATCGACAGGGCCGACCCATTACAGGTCAATGCTCAGTGCCGGTATTGCCACCACGAGTTCCATCCAATTCTCTCTGAAGCGAAGGCCGAGCTGTTGGAGACCGGAACACTGCGCTGCATCGACTGTCATATGGCTGGATACGGAGTTTCCGAAGACCAGATTGTTGAGCGCTTCCACAACATGAAGGTCGAGGCGAACGGTCCTTTGTCTTGCAGCGGGGAGTACGGCACCGAAACGGGATGTCACGCCAATGCATCGGCGGAATGGATGCACACGGCCATCCCGAATATCAAAGGGCCGCGCGCGGAGTGGTGAAGATTCTCAGACTGAAGCTAGCTCAGTCGCGAACCTTCGTGACTGTTCCGTTGGCAATCATCTGCTGAAGCTGAACGAGTAGCTGTTGCTCCTGTGCGTCGATCACGTGGTCGGCGTGCGCAAGCGCCACGATCTGCTGATGCTCTGAGTGCGTCAGTTCGCAATCCGCGATGGCTTTCTTTATCAACTCGCCAAGTTTCCTACCTGGTTCGGCGTCCGGCATTCATATCTCCTTCAGTATGCGTTAGCCTCGTGGAGCGCTATCCAGATGCAGTGTTTTGAGAAAAATAGCATCGCTGCTCCGTAGCCATCCCGGAGCGTCCTCAAGACTCGTAGCCTAGGGCCGTATAGAACATTGCGCGGTCAAAGAACAGTATGGTTCGGTTGCTGAGGTGCATCGCAAGGCTCATGTCTAGAGCACTGTCCAAAAGGCCGTCAGACTCGATCTTCAGCCAGAGTACTCGTCTTGTGATAGTCAGGGCCTGGAGTACCTCAGAAAGCCCGAATCCTTCCTCTCTTCGATGCCGCCCGAGCGTTGAGTAGATGTTCCTTATCTCATCTTTGGTAGTGGCATCGGATAGCCACTTACCGAGCTGGCTGTAAACGCTGTACGCCCGCTCGTGCAACTGGTCTTGGTCATAGGTGTGATAAGTGGGCGTATCCGGGTGTGTACGGACAATCTCCATCCACTTTTTCGTCAGCTCTTCGGCGTTCGCCTCGATGAGTCCTACCAACTTCCGTGAGAGGGGCATCTCTCCGACCTCCGTATGAGACTCGATACGTACAACACGCAGGGCTTGCGGCCTTGGTTAGCATGCCAGGTTGTCTGAGTAACCGCGGATGAGGCGTACTGGAACGTTATCCCGATCCGGAATCGCTCGCAATACGGGGTTTGGGAGGATTACCTCTCTCAATACAGTTGGCTAAGTCTTGTTGATCGCCGACGCGTTCGCTCTGCGGTCCTCAAGCTTCGTACCCCTGAGCGGCATAGAACATCGCGCGGTCAAAAAACAGAATCGTGTTGTTGCTCAGGCGCATTCCGGCGTGGAGGTCAGACACGGTCTCTAGCAGGTCTCCTTTGGGGATTCTCAGCCATAGGATTCGTCGCGTAACAATCAGTGCCAACAGAAGTTCGGAGAGCTTGAAACCCTCTTCTTTACGCTGCTTCCCCAACTCGAAATAGATGTTCTTGATCTCTTCCTTTGTTGTCTCGTCTGAAAGCCACTTGCCGAGTTGGCTGTACACGCTGAAAGCGCGTTCGTACAGCTTTCCTTCGTCGTAACTCCGATAGGTGGGCATGTCTGGGTGTGTACGCACAACTTCCAACCACTTCTTGGTCAGTTCCTCTGCATGTTCCTCGATTAGAGTGACTAACCTTCCCTTGAACGGCATAACTCCGACCTCCCAAAAGAGACGTGTGACCGTCGTGCCGTGATCTGGCGATAACGGCGCCGTAGAACGTTATCTCGTTGGCAGGTATGTTGCAATCCGACCCCGGGAAGCGCTGGCTGTTCTGAAAATTCTACTGCGGCCTCGTTATTCCAGGTGAGTGACAAACGGATTCCACCTCCGTAGCTTGCTATTCAATCACCTTCGTCGCGCGGCTCGGTCCCGCGGCACTTCATGTCAACAGAAGGAAGAACACGCCGGATGACTAGTTTTCACTGGACCCTAGAATGCTCTGAGTGTCCCACAACTGCCGATGCCGCCGGCCTGCCCACCGTCTGTCCCGATTGTGGCGCCCCGTGGTTGGTTCGGTACGACAGCTATCCCGATCCCGAAGCAAAATCAACGTATGGCACTCGGCAGTGGTCGATGTGGCGATATCACGATTGGATGCCGTTGGCGGACGGTGAATCGCCGGTGACGCTCGGTGAAGGTGCAACTCCGATGATCCCCGTACCCGAGTTCGCCCAGGATCACGGGTTGGAATCCTTATGGATCAAGGACGAGGCGTTGAACGCCACAGGCTCATTCAAGGCGAGGGGCATGTCTGCCGCCATCACGAGAGCAGCGGCTGCGGGTGCCAAGGCGTTCACAACACCAACTGCCGGGAACGCGGGCGTTGCGCTAAGCGCTTACGGCGGACGTGCCGGTGTGACCGTGAGGGTTTTCGCGCCCCGCACTACACCAAAGACCATTCTGACACAGATCGAGACCTTCGGTGCCGGGCTCGAGTTGATCGATGGGCACATTGGCGATTGTGGCAAGGTGGCCCGCTCGTACGCGGCCGAACACGAGGCTTTCGACGTTTCGACGCTGAGAGAGCCGTATCGGATCGAGGGCAAGAAGACGATGGGACTCGAGGTGGCCGAGGCATTGGGCTGGCATTTCCCGGAGGCACTCATCTACCCCACCGGTGGCGGTACAGGTCTCATCGGAATGTGGAAGGTCTTCAAGGAGTTGAGGGACGCGGGATGGGTCAGCGACGATCTTCCGCGCCTCTATAGCGTGCAGTCCGAAGGCTGTGCTCCGGTTGTCAGAGCATTCGAGGCAGGTGCAACTTCGACCGAACCTTGGGAGAACCCGAAGACGGTCGCGTGGGGGCTCAGAGTGCCGGCGCCTCTCGGAGGGAGCCTGTGTCTGCGAGCGCTCAAGGAGACCAACGGCGTGGCTGTCGCCGTCAGCGATGCGGATTCAACATCGTGTGCCGAGAGGATGGCGCAGACAGCCTCTGTCGATGCATCACCCGAGGGTGGCGCTACCCTCGCTGCTCTCGAGAAACTCGTCAGCGCCGGGCACATTGGGAGGGGCGATAGGGTGATCTTGTTCAATACGGGGGCGGGCTGGCTCTATCGGTGAGCCAATGTATCGTGACAATACCGGCACCTCGCATTGGCACTTGGAGGGTAAATGCTCTATAGGATTCTGCCGAAAGATGAGTGGCATCGCCTCGCCGAGAATATGCTTCAGGCAGGCGAGGTAATCGGGCCCAAGGAGGTCAACACCGACAAAGATGGCAAGGATGTTCACCAGTACTTGCCGGTTGCCAGTGTCGCTGAGATAGATCTGGAGTATGAAACAACAGAGTACTCGGCGAAGACGTACTTCTTGCCTTACAAGGAGACGCTTTCCAGATACCGGTTCGAGGAGAACGACTGGAACCAGGAGATCAAGTATCGCCTGCAACCGAGGGCCATTGTAGGGTTGCATGCATGCGATATCAACGCACTTCTGAAACTGGACAAGGTATTTGTTCGCGGCATGTTCCCCAGTCCGTACTATGTCTCCCGCCGAGAGAATACGTTCATCGTTGGCGTCGACCACGATCCCTGTGAAAGTGGTTTCTGTCGATCGCTCGGTACCGACACGGCGACACACGGGTTTGATCTATTCCTGACCGATTTGGGAGACCGCTACTTCGTGGCCGTCGGGTCGGACACCGCGTTCACTGCGTTGCAGCAAGTACACTGCCGGGATATCGCCGATGCGGACACGCAGGACTATCTGGAAGTCCGGAAACGGATTGCTGACGGCTTCAAGACGAAGATCGACGCGAACAACCTATCCAATCTGCTCGACATCGAATTCGAGTCGGATGTCTGGACACACTGGGGAGACAAATGTCTGAGCTGCGGCAGTTGTGCGATGGTCTGTCCGACATGCTACTGCTACGGCGTGACAGAGTGCCTATCGATGGATGGTACCTCAGCCAGCCGGGTCAAGCAGCTTCACTCCTGCAACTTCATCGATTTTGCCCGAGTGGCCGGGGGGCACAACTTCCGTCCGGGGCGTGACACGAGATTGAAGTACCGTTACTACCACCAACACCGCGGGTTCGCAGAAGCGTTCGAGCAGCCCAAGTGTGTCGGCTGCAACCGCTGTGGTAACGTGTGTCTCGCCGGCATCAACCCGCCTGCCGTCATCAAGGATCTCCAGGAGGAGGGCGTGAGATGACCGGTCTCTTCCATCCTTACGACGTGACCCGCGAAGCAGAGGTCAACGAGCCGCTGAATTTCAGGCGCAGGGATCGACTCCAGCACGTGGACCGGACCTTCAAGTCCGAGATCACCAACATTACCAAACTCACCGATATGGAGAAGCTGTTCCATATTCGGATCGTCAGGCAGAGTGAACGGGATCGATTCACTTTCCTACCGGGCCAGTTCGTCATGGTTGAGGTGCCGGGTTACGGTGAAATCCCCATATCGATTTCCGGCTCGACCACTCAGCGAGGCATGCTCGAACTCTGCATCCGAAGAGCTGGGCTGGTGACAGGTGTGCTGCACAGGGCACGACCCGGGTCTTTAGTTGGTATCCGCGGGCCGTTTGGAACGCATTTCCCGCTCGAACGGATGAAGGGTAACAATGTTCTCTTGATCGCCGGCGGGTTGGGCTTGGCACCCCTCAGGTCTGCGATCTTCAACGTCACGGAGAATCGTGCTGACTATGAAGACGTGCACATTCTCTATGGCACGGCGAACCCGAGAAACCTCCTCTTCGACTATCAATACGAGCAATGGCGGCGCGTAGACGGAGTAGAACTGTCGATCATCGTTGATCGCGGCGACGAATCATGGCGAGGCCCGGTTGGCAGGATAACAGACTTGCTGCCTAGCGTCGGTGATGTATCAAGTAATACCTTCGCAATCGTGTGCGGCCCGCCAGTGATGTTCAAGTATGTCTGCAATTGGCTCAGCGAGCAGGGTATGCCCATGCAGCGGATGTTTGTTTCCCTCGAGCGGCGAATGCATTGTGGCATGGGCAAGTGTTGCCGGTGCAACGTTGGGTCAACTTACACCTGTGTGTCCGGGCCGGTATTTGACTATTGGACCGTAATGAACCTCAAGGAAGCGATCTAGCTGCCATGAAGTATTTAGGCATCGAACCCAAGAAACCTCGAGTCGCCGTGTTCGACTTCACCTCCTGCGAGGGGTGTGAGCTGCAGTTGGCTAACAAAGAGGAGACGCTCGTGGATTTTCTTGGATCCATCGAGATCGTCGATTTCCGCGAGATATCCTCAGACCGCAGCAACGAATACGACATCGCGATGGTTGAGGGATCAGTAACTCGCAGTGATGAAATTGAACGTCTTCTGAACATCCGTGAGAGAGCCAAAACTCTGGTTGCGCTCGGCACGTGCGCCTGCTTCGGTGGGGTCAACAAGCTGAAGAACGCGTTCGATCTCAACGACGCCAATCGAGAAGTGTACGGTTCACGCACGAAGGAAACACTACCTGCACGCGCAATCCATGAGGTGGTGAAAGTCGATCTGAAAATCCCTGGCTGTCCCGTCAGCAAGGAGGAGGTCGAACGGGTCGTCCAACATGTGGTGTGGGATGTGTCGTTTCAGTATCCCGCCTATCCGGTTTGCCTGGAGTGCAAGCAGCGATATACCGTTTGTGTTTGCGATCTCGATTCTCAGGAAGTGGGGTCGGAGGGAAGAGGTCAGTTGTGTTTGGGTCCGATCACACGCGGAGGGTGTAACGCCCCCTGCCCGGCAGGCGGGCTGGGGTGTTGGGGGTGCCGCGGTCCCGCTGAGGATGCAAACATTGAGGCGTTTCTGGCAATCGAAAAAGAGAGAGGATTCAGCGATCGCGAGATCGAAGAGCGGTTCGAGTTCTTTGGCGGATTCGAGGGTGTGAGATGAAAGTCAATCTGGACGTCGACCTGCATCACCTCGCCCGCGTAGAGGGGCACGGCAACATCAGGGTTCGGGTGAGAGACGGAAAGCTCAAGGAGGCGAGTTGGGAAGTGGTGGAAACGCCGCGGTTCTTCGAGGTGATGCTGAAGGGGAAGCATTACTCCGCGTCGCCACTGCTGAGTTCGCGGATTTGTGGCATCTGTTCCATTGCGCACTGCCTGACCAGCCTAGAAGCCACAGAGGATGCGTTTGGCATAACGATCCCCGAACAAGCTGCGAAACTCCGGCTATTGGCCAAACATGGCGAGACGCTTCAGAGTCATGTGCTCCACCTGTTCTTCCTGGCCGCGCCCGATTTCTTGCGGTTGCCGAGTGTGATTCCGTTGATTGCCACACATCCGGAACTGGTAGACCTCGCCAAGCGGCTCAAGGGCCTGGCGAACCGCCTCTGTGACCTTGTCGCTGGAAGGACCACTCACCCCGTATCGTTCTGTGTGGGTGGTGTGTCTATGGTGCCGAATCGAGATCAAATGCTCGGTATGCGTGACGAACTCGTTCGTTCCATGGAAGATCTGAAGACGGTGGTTGAGGTATTCACTTCGTTCGAGATTCCTGACTTTGTTCGCGAAACCGAGTTCGTCTCACTGAAGGGGGAGAACGACTACGCCTTCATCGGACGGGAAATGGTCTCTACCGACGGGGTCGAGCGCCCGGCGTCCGAGTACCTGCAGATGACCAACGAGTATGTAGTCGGGAGCGGTACTTCCAAGTGGTGCAAACTTTCCAGGGAATCATTCGCTGTCGGTGCACTGGCCCGCTTCAACAACAACCATGAGTGTTTATGCTCCGAGGCGAGTGCGGTTGCGGCAGAGCTGGGCTTGGAGCCGATTTGTCACAACCCGTTCATGAACAACGTTGCCCGTGTCGTTGAATGTATGCACGTGACGTTGGAAGCGATTCGTCTCATCGATGGGTTGACGGAGCCAGGAGGTGCGGGGACAGCGTGCGCTGCAGTCACTCCGCGGGCGGGTGTTGGGGTGGGTGTGGTGGAGGCACCGCGCGGTATCCTCTACCACAGTTACGAATACGATGCCGAGGGCCGGATTACCAAGGCAGATTGCGTGATCCCGACCACCCAAAATCACGCGAACATTCAGCACGACCTGAACGAACTGGTGCCTCAATTCGTTTCAGAGACGATGACAGACGAAGATCTCGAATTGGTCTGCTCCATGCTGGTTCGCTCGTACGATCCGTGCATCTCCTGTTCTGTGCACTAGGGCATCGTGGTCAATCGAGGCTGACTGCACCGCAAGCGACTCGGCTACATATCAGGCACCGGGACCCAGGAGACCGCAACGGTCACCGCTTTCCTTCCTGAAGAAGCCCCTCCTTTGCCATCCGTGACAAGGGTTGTTACCGGTGCGTATCTTACGCGTTCAGGTAATCCACCCCAATGCTATCGTTACAGATCGTCAGGAGCAGCGAGATGTCGAAGTCCGAATCGCGAAGGTCCTTTCTCACAAAGGTCGCCGCCGGATCGTACGCGGCCGTTGGCGTACCCACGACCCTATCGAGTGGATTTCATCGATCTCTCCGTCGGCGTGAGCCGCGCTCGAAGTATTCCCCGAACGACCAGATCCAGCTGGCTCTCATCGGGGCTGGTGGGATGGGCACCATCGACATCGACACTGCAATAAGTATCGAGGGCGTCAAGCTGATCGCTGCGTGTGATCTCTACGACGGGCGTCTCACGAAGGCTCAGGAGGAGTGGGGTGAGGAAGACCCGATCGTCACCACTCGGGATTACCGCGAGATCCTCGCCCGTGACGATGTCGATGCTGTGATAGTTGCTGTTCCCGATCACTGGCACAAGAAGATCTCGATCGACGCCATGCGAGCCGGCAAAGCCGTGTATGTGGAAAAACCGATGGTTCATAGTCTGGAAGAGGGCCCTGAACTGATTCGTGTTCAGAACGAAACCGGGCAGACGCTCGAGGTTGGAAGCCAGGGAATGAGTTCGCTCGGCAACGAAAAGGCCAGGGAATTATACGAACAGGGTGTGATCGGCGAACTCAACTACGCCGAGGGGTTCTGGGCCAGGAACTCGCCCAACGGCGCCTGGCAATATGAAATACCGGAAGACGCATCACCCGAGACGGTCGATTGGGATTCGTTCCTTGGGGATGCGCCGCGGCACCCGTTCGATCCGATCAGGTTCTTCAGATGGCGCAATTATTACGACTACGGCACCGGCGTCTCCGGCGACCTGTTCGTGCACCTCTTCTCGAGCCTCCACTCCATCGTGAGTTCCAAAGGTCCGAACAAGGTCCAGGCGACAGGAGGTCTGCGGTTCTGGAAGGATGGCAGAGATGCTCCCGACGTCGTTTTGGGAATGTTCGATTATCCCGAGACGGAAAACCATCCGCCGTTCAACCTTTCTCTGCGCTGCAATTTCGTAGATGGTACTTCCGGAAGCACATATCTTCGGCTGGTAGGTAGCGAAGGCGCCATGGATGTCACATGGACTGAGGTAACGGTACGCCTCAACAAGAAGAGCGACCCGAACCAAGATCCCTTTGCGAAAGCCAAGGAAGACGAACAGACGGCACGGTTCGGCGAGCGCAAACAGATGTTGCCGCCCAGCGAGAGCGTCTACAAGGCCGAGGAGGGATATTGGGGAGCGCACGTGGATCATTTCAACAACTTCTTCGCAGGCATGCGTGAGGGTAACACGGTGATGGAGGATGCGGTGTTCGGCTTCCGAGCCGCGGCACCTGCCTTGATCTGCAACAATTGTCTGGCGGAAGAGACGATTGTCAGGTGGGATCCAGACAACATGAGGCTCTTGTCATGAGATGCTGGGGGCGAAGGGCGAATAGCTATGAGGCTTTCGGGCGTTGTCTTGCGTTTGTAACAATGGTCTTCCTGTTGCCGATGGCGTGCGCTGAGGTTGACGAACGGCCAGATTCGCTGCCACCCAACACCTTGACGGACGCAGAACAGGCGGCTGGCTGGCGCTTGCTGTTTGACGGCCAAACAACCAACGGCTGGCGTCGGTACAACGGAGAAGGTTTCCCGGAAGTAGGATGGGAAGTGGCGGACGGCAGCTTGATCGTGTTGGCATCGGACGGAAGTGAAGAAGGCAATGGCGGAGACATGGTTTCGGAAGAGGAGTATGACAACTTTGAATTGAGCATTGAATTCAAGCTGTCACCGGTGGCAAACAGCGGGATCTTCTACAGAGTGGCTGAGAGCCCCGGAGCAGCCATGTGGCACGAGGCACCAGAGTATCAGGTCTTGGATGATACGGCATACATCGAGATGGGTACGATGGACATGCACACGCATCTGACCGGCGACAATTACGACCTCCACGCCTCAGTTGTGACTGCTTCCAATCCTTTGGGAGAGTGGAACCACGCGAGGATCGTGGTGAATGGCGCTCACGTAGAGCATTGGCTCAATGGCGAGCTGACAGTGGAGTACGAGTTGTGGACACCGGAGTGGGAGCAGCTCGTCGGAGACAGCAAGTTCGCCGGCTATCCCGGCTACGGCCGCGCACTGTCCGGACATATTGGATTGCAGGACCACGGTCACACCTTGCGTTACCGGAATATCAAAATCAGGTCAATCGTGCCATAATAGCGAGACCGTAGAACCCTTCGCGCGGCGGTTTGTATCATCGCCCGCCGCAACGCGCATACTGAATTTGGAGTACGTCAATGTTGTCCCACAGGCCAAGAGGGGTATTGTCCTCAACGTCAGGATTACTCGCGTCAGTTCTAATGCTTGTAGCCATGCCTCATTCTCTCGAGAGTCAATCACGACGTGTTCTGGCCGTCGACGACCTGTTCGAGATCCAACGCGTGGGCGATCCGCAGATCAGCCCCGATGGGCAGTGGCTGGCCTACACGGTTCAGACGACGAGCCTTGAGGACGAGAACAGCGAAACTCGGATTTGGATGATTGCAGCCGACGGTGGCGAAGCGCTTCCGATGACCGCGAAAGGGAGTTCGGCAAGTCAGCCAAGGTGGAGCCCGGATGGTAGATACCTGTCCTTTTCGGCATCGAGGGATGAGGGTCGCACGCAGGTCTGGACGCTCAACCGGCTTGGTGGTGAAGCGCAGCAGCTCACCGACGTGAAGCAAGGCATCTCCAGCTACTCATGGTCTCCGGACGGTACCAAGCTGCTACTCAGCATTCGCGATCCCGAAGAAGAGAACGAGGACGGTGAATCCGACACCCGTGAACCGTGGGTCATCGATCGGCTTCAGTTCAAGCGCGACGGCGTCGGATATCTCACGGGAGATCGGCACACACATCTTTATGTCTTCGATGTGGCCGCCAAGCACCTTAGGCAGATTACGTCGGGCGATTTCGACGAAGCTCAGGCGGTGTGGAGTCCGGATGGCAGACGCGTTGCGTTTGTCAGCAACCGAACGGAGAATCCCGATGGCAACTCCAACAGCGATATCTGGATTGTTGCCACCGACAACGCCGACAAGGGCGAAACACTACTTCAGGTAACGACAAATCCAGGCGCAGACAGGTCTCCGGCATGGAGCCCCGATGGCGAATCGATTGCGTATGTCACGGTCACTCAACCGGAGTTGATATGGTACGCGACGAACCACCTGGCGGTGGTGTCGGCAAACGGTGGGGAGCCACGCGTTCTCACAGCATCTCTGGATAGAAACGTTGGCTCACCTCGCTATGCCGAGAACGGTCGTTCGATCTTCTTTGGGCTGGAGGACAGCGGCGAAAACCACTTGGCGCGCATTGAGATCTCGAGCGGGAGAATCACTCGTCCGATAACCGGCCAACTGAGTGCGCGCAGCTTTGCGTACGGTCCCCACGGGATGATGGCGACGATGGTGTCGCGCACGGACTCACCGGGCGAGGTCTTCATGCTGGAGGGAGACGGACTCAGGCAGCTCACCACGGTGAACGACGAGTTCGTATCTGGCGTTCGACTCGCGGAAGTCAGAAACGTTCAGTTCCCGAGCAGAGATGGCACGGAGATCGAGGGGTTCGTTTACTTGCCACCCGGCTTCGACGCGGCGATGCGGTATCCGACATTGTTGCGAATCCATGGCGGTCCGGTTTCGCAGTACAGTCACAGCTTCAACTTCGATGCGCAGCTGTTCGCCGCCAACGGGTACGTTGTGGTGATGACCAACCCCCGCGGCTCATCCGGTTACGGCCAGGAGTTTTCCCACGCGCTTTGGGCCGACTGGGGCAACAAAGACTTCGAGGATGTAATGGCGGGTGTCGACTACGTGATAACGCAGGGGTTTTCTGATCCGGACAGGCTGGGTGTCGGAGGGTGGTCTTACGGTGGAATATTGACGGATCACGTCATCACCAAGACGGACCGGTTCAAGGCTGCCATTACCGGGGCGAGTGAAGTTCTCTACGTTGCCAACTACGGACACGATCACTATCAGTTGCAGTGGGAGGGGGAGTTGGGTCTCCCGTGGGAGAACCGCGAGGCGTGGGAGCGTATTTCGCCGTTCAATCGGGTGGAGAACATCGTGACGCCCACACTGATCATGGGTGGTGAGCACGATTGGAACGTGCCGATCCAGAACTCCGAGCAGCTTTACCAGGCGTTGAGACGCTTGGGTCGCGAGACACAACTCGTCGTCTACCCAGGTCAATCGCACGGACTGCGAGTGCCGTCATATCAAAAGGATCGGTTGGAGCGGTACCTGGCGTGGTACGACAAGTACGTAAAGGGTATTGAGCGATAGAATTCCAGAAATCAGTGTCCTTGATATTACAGGGGTACATATGGACCACAATGATGAGCCATCACGTGCTGATGGTGTCCCGTCGGGCTCCCAACCGGATACATCGGGCCGCAAGTTCCTATCCTGGCCCCCCCCCGGACTGGAGGCGACCCAGGGCAAACTTTGGCCACCGATAGCTCTGATCGCGATTGGTGATTTCACGCTGGTTCTGCCTCTGCTGTGGTCCGCGGCCGCCAAACATGAGCTTTGGAGTTTCGGCCCGTTTGGGAACAGTTGGTGGATTCCCTTGCTCACAACCGGAGTCGGACTCTTCATCTTACTCTACGGTTATGTCCACCTTGGTGGTCTCTTGCGCCTGGCGGCGAAAGCTGGCGGACAAGGCCACGGGTGGCTCATGGTGGTCCAAGTAGCCTCCGACTTCCCAAGGGACACAGGGTTTCTTCTCCAGGGAGTGAGGCTCTTCTCTGAAATGACGCCGGCGAAGCGAAGTCTGATGCTCGTGACTCGAATAGTCGGCGCGTGCGCTTACGTATCTGCCACGTTGTGGGTGCCGTTTGGTTTTGTCGTATCGGTAATGTTGGGAGCGCGCGGCCTGATCGGCCCGGCTGGCGTCTGGTTCATCACCCTAGCGCCGGCTTCATTGCTTCTTGTGGTGGGACTGCTGAGTCGCCTGCTCGGACGAAAGCTGTCGTGGGAGACCCGACGGGACCGCAAGCTGCGGGCGGCTGTAGATGAAGAAGTCCGTTCGCTGGTTGCGGAGTGGAATGAGCAGTCTCTTTCCGTTCGAAAAAACCTTGGCTTTGACGGGGCTGTGGCCGGGCACGCCAAGTCATTTAGGATCGGCGCGCTTTGTGTCGCACTTCTAGCTGTGCTGATCCTGGTGCCGGTGACCACAGTAACGATGACGGGCGCGGTCGGAACCATGCTTGCGGCGATCGCGGTGCCTAGTTTTGACCGTGCTCAGGCTAGAGTAGCTGTAGCGGAGGTGCTCCGGCGGTACAAGCTCGAAGCCGATGGATCGGTCACGCCTACGGAAGCCGGTGAAGCGCTACACTCTCTACTCTCCGCGACTGAAGAGGCTGGCAATCGCACACTCCAGCACGAACCTGTGCGCGTCTACCAGCAGGAGTGGTTTCCGGAGGACGCAGACAGTGTCATGGGTGGATCTTCGGAAGAATGGGCCCTTGGTTTGTTTGAAGGGGTGCTGCAAGGGTTGGGACCGGAAGAACGCGACTACCTCGCCCGTGTGGCAGCGCATCCGGCACATGCTGAATTCCGGACGGTCGCCTTGGCAGGCGCCGTTGACTTGATCGGAACCAGATACGTGCTGCCGTTTCCGGACACCGTCACGCCGTTCGAACTGCCAATCCCCAAGTTTGGCGGGATTGGGGATGGTGCCAATGCACACGTGGCCCTCGCTGCCCTGGAACTCTCGCGCGGCAGACCCGACCAGGCTGAGGCAACTCTCAAGGAAGTGATTGCCGTTGGCTTCGTTCTTATCGATGAAGGCTCAACAATCATTGACGGCATGATCGGGACTAGACTGGTGGACATCGGTGCAGAGGCACTGGAGTGGTACTATAGAGCGACCGGCCGAAGTGGCGAAGCTGAAAACCTCATGTGGGTCAGGACTGGAATGAAGGAAGCTCTTGAGCGCGCAGCCGTTACCAGAACTGTCCACAATGCGGAGGGCGGTCTTCGGATGATGCCCGATGCTGTCTTGAACCTAACGGTCGTACGTGGACTTCGATGGGAGTACTTCCTGACATTCTCGACACTGGCGCCGTGCGTGAACCTCAACAAGGTGGTGTTTGGGCCGGGACAGGATTACGAGCAATGGCTTGCAGAAGCCGAACAAGCGCTCGTCAGGCGGCCCAGCGATGAGGCGATGTTCAGGTTTCTAGAAAAGGGGTGGTTCAGGGGAGCAGGCTCAGTGCAGGCTCCGGGGTGGATGAAGGCTGCATTACGAATAACATTCGGTGGTACTCTGGGTGGAAGCTGTGCGGCGCAACTCGGCGGGATGGATATGGTCGGGGTGCTGTAATGCAACGCTCTAGGCTTAATAGCTGGCTAGTTCTCGGTATAGCCACATCGGTTTCACTCACATGTTCACCGGCAAGCAGTGTTCCAGTCGAGCCGGTAACGCCCCAGCCTCTTTCGCTGCTACCGGCAGCGGAGCCGCAGGATCGTCTCCATGACGAGTTCGACGAGATTCTGGCCGATCCCGCGTTTGCAAATGCGCACTGGGGAGTGATGGTGCAGTCTGTGGAGACGGGTGAGGTGCTTTATCGTCGAAACAGCCGCAAGCTCTTCATGCCGGCATCCAACGTGAAGCTCGTGACCAGTTCTGTCGCATTGACGAGACTTGGCGCGGACTTTCGGTTTCGAACACGGGTCGCTGCTTGCGGGACCATCGACACTAAACGTGGAGTGCTCAACGGAGATCTTCTGATAATAGGTGGCGGCGACCCGGCCATTTCAGGCCGGTTTTCCGACGGCGATCCAGCCGGTGTATTCCGTGTCTGGGCCGACACATTGAAGGCCCGAGGAGTTACCCGTATAGACGGCAACATTGTCGGCGATGATAACCTGTTCGACGACACACACGTTGGACCGGGAT
>JBDGYW010000013.1:0-23614 GCA_039588935.1 Gemmatimonadota bacterium
ATGTCCGGGACGGCGAAGTACCTGAAGGAGCAGAAGCCCGATGTAGAGGTCGTTGCGGTCGATGTCGAGGGTTCAGTCTTTTACGACTATTTCAAGAGTGGCGAATTACCAGAGCCACACCCATACCTCGTCGAGGGAATCGGTGACGACATGCTGTGTCAGGCTCTCGATTTCAGCGTCATCGACGAGATGTATAAGGTCGACGATAAGACGAGCTTCCTGATGGGCAGGGAACTCGCCCACGAGGAAGGAATTCTGGCCGGCGGCTCTTCCGGTTCGGCCCTTTACGCGGCTTTGGAACACGCCAAGACTCTCGACGAATCCAAGACGCTCGTTGTGATCCTGCCAGACGCCGGCGCCAAATACGTGACGAAGATGTACAACGACGACTGGATGCGGGAGAAGGGCTTTCTCGATTGAATGCTATCGCCCATTATTAAAGGTTGGATCGGGGCCGCCCTTTCTGGGGTTGGCCCCTGAGGTTTTTATGGGATGGGCCACAGCGAAAGACGCTTGATGAAAAAACACAGCCTATTCATTCTGTATTCTCTTTCTATCGCCTGCTCGTCGGAGCAGCCCCCAACAGACGATCCCGCGGCCGGCGATGACCACTCAATCCACGTTGAGCCAAGCCAGGCGGCAGAGTGGGGCATCGAGACCGGGATCATCACTACCAGCGACATCGCCTCACGTGTATCGGTGCCCGGCGTATTAGGACTCAACGACAACCGAACGGCTCATATCACATCGTTTGTCACCGGCAAGGTCGTTGGCCTATCGGTCGATTTGGGCACCAACGTAAGCGAGGGTCAGGTATTACTAACAATCAACTCCCCGGAGTTTGCGGAGGCGCAGGCTGACTACCTAGATGCCAATTCCCGCTGCAAGCTCGCCCGGCGTGATTACGAACGCGCGCTGGAACTCTGGGAGACCCGTTCCATCGAAGAGCGAGACCTGTTACGCCACGAAGCAGAACTGGGGCAGTGCATCACCGACCTCGCGGCGTCGGAATCATCGCTGCATTCATACGGGGTCGATCATGATTGGATGGACGACCTCAAGCAGAGGAGTGAGAATCTGAGCGTGGGCGGTGGCGACCCGGACCTCATCGCCGACGCGAATCTGCCCATATATTCGCCTATCGACGGCAGAGTGATATTCCGTGATGTCGTGGTCGGTGAACACGTTGATCCCACTCACACTCTGTTCACCGTTTCGAGGCTCGGCACTCTCTGGGCTCAGTTGGATGTCTACGAGAACGATCTTCCGTTCGTCCGCAGCAACAGCGACGTGGTAATCAGGTCACCGCTCCATCCGTCGATCGACTTTCCCGGGCGAATCGTCTACATCAGCGACGTTGTGGATGAGACGCTACGCACAGTTCAGACCAGAGTCGAAGTGACAAACATCGATGGACTACTGAAACCCAACATGTACATCCAGGGAGTTGTGCAGAACCGAGATGACGCGCAGTCACTGATAGCGATTCCGGACGATGCAATTGTGATGCTACACGGCGAGCAGACTGTCTTCCTACTCGGTCCGCCAGAGCCCGGCGAGGACCATCTCGTGTTTCTGGTCCAGCACGTCGAGACTGGAGAACTGGTCGGCGACATGAGGATTATCACTGACGGGCTTCAGGAAGGCCAAACCGTCGTCTTCAGAGGAGCGTTCACGCTGAAATCGGAGATCGACAAGAGCGCCGGCGGCCACGAGGCGCACGTACACTAGGAGTACTTCACGTGACCATGGACCACGACTAGAAAGAGCCGATGATCTCGCGCATTCTGGAATTCTCGCTGCGGTACAGGTTGTTGGTTATTGCAGGCGCGGTCGCCATTGCCGCGCTTGGCGTGCTCTCATTCAGAGAGCTTCCCATAGATGTCTTCCCCGATCCGTCTCCTCCGTTGGTGCAGATCTACACAGAGGCGGACGGGATGGCACCCGAGGAAGTGGAACGGCTGATATCGTATCCGATCGAAGCGGCGATGTTCGGCCTGCCACGCGTCAGCAACATTCGCTCATTTTCCACCTTCGGGTTGTCGCTGGTCAACGTCTACTTCGAAGAAGGCACCGACATCTATTGGGCACGGCAGATTGTCTCGCCGCGCTTGCGCGAGATCGGCGAGGAGCTGCCAGATGAGGCCGAGGAGTCGGTCCTCGGACCTATCGCTACCGGCTTGGGATTGGTGTATCTCTACTACCTGGAGGGAGACGACTACACCACCATCGAGTTGAGGACGCTGCAAGATTGGCTCGTCAAGTACGAGCTGAAGTCGGTGCCGGAGGTTTCACAGGTGCTGAGCATCGGCGGTGATGTGAAGCAGTACCAGATCCTCATCGATCCCGATGCATTGCTCCAGTACGGCTTGACCGTCTCTGACGTGGCGGAAAGGGTCAGAGAGAACAATCAGAACACTGGCGCAAGCTTCATCACACGTGGTCAAGAGGAGTACATCGTCCGCAGCATCGGCCTCGTGCAGACGATCGAAGACCTGAAGGGCGTGGTCATCGCGCATCACCTCGGCACCCCTATCTACCTGTCCCACGTCGCAGAGGTGGAGATCCTGCCCGGCATCAAACGCGGCTCGGCATTGGCCATGGGCGAGGGTGAGAAGGTCGTGGGAATGGTGCTGAAACTTTTCGGTTCCAACACCGCGCGAGTGATCGCCAACGTCGAAGAGAGGATCGAGGAGGTCAACCGGTCGCTACCGCCCGGCGTCGAGATCGTGCCGTTCTACAACCAGGCGTCCTTCATCAGAAACTGTTTCACCACCGTCGCCACTAACCTAGCACTCGGAATCGTCCTGGTCATCATCGTCCTGTTCCTGTTCATGGGTGACCTGGGTTCCGCGTTCGTCACGATACTCACGCTCCCATTCGCGATCCTGCTCACTTTCATCCTGATGGAACGTGTGGGGTTGGCCGCCGACCTCATTTCGTTCGGGGGATTGGCGATCGCCATCGGCCTCATTGCGGATGCTGCAATCATCTTCGTCGAGAACTGCTTCAGACACGTGCAGATCATGAAGGAGGACAGAGCAACCGCCATCCTGAATGCCGGGGCCGAGGTCGGCCGCCCGCTTCTGTTCGCGATCGTCATAATCATCGTGGTGTTCCTCCCCATCTTCACGCTCACCGGCGTCGAGGGCGTGATGTTCCGCCCGATGGGTTTCACGATATCGTTTGCGCTGGCCGGTTCCATTCTCTTCACTCTGATTGCGATACCTGCCATCGCCTGGTATGTGCTTCGACGAAAGGCATCCAGCATCAAGGAGCCGTTCCTCATTACGCGGGCGAGAAGCATCTACCTTCCGTTCTTCGAGGTGTGCCAACGACACCGAAAACGTGTCTTCCTGGTCACCAACGCCGTAGCGGCGGTTGGAGTGATTCTCGTCTTCACGATGGGAAGGGAGTACATACCGTACCTGGAGGAGGGCACGCTCCATCTCAGAGCCACACTCAACCCCAACATCAGCCTCGAAGAGACCATCACTACGGCAAACACGATTGAGAATATTGTGCTGGACGTACCCGAGGTGACTGGAGTGTTGAGCCGAATCGGGCGTGGTGAAGTAGGAAGTCACGCACATTTTGTGAACGATATTGAGATGCTGGTGCAGCTTCGACCTATTCAGCAGTGGGACGCATTCCGCAACAAAGACGAACTGGTGGAAGAAATAGAACTTCGGCTCGAGGGACTGCCCGGAATGGCCCTCAACCTCACTCAGCCGATTCAGCATAACCTGGACGAACTCATCACCGGGGTGAAGGCTCAGCTGGCGCTCAGGCTCTACGGCGAGGACTATGAGGTTCTTCGCGAGGTATCAGCGCAGGTTGAGGAAGTGCTTCACGAGATGCCCGGGGCCGCGGACGTGCAAGTGGAGCAGTTCACCGGTCAGAACCAGATCCAGGTAAACCTCGAGCGCGAGGCCATAGCTCGCTATGGCTTAGATATCGGGACAATACAGGAGACGATCGAGGCGGCTGTGGGCGGAATCGTGGTCGGAAAGGTCTACGAAGAGCAGAGGCGGTTCGACATCTTCCTGCGGTTTATGCCCGAGGCCCGAAAGAATATCGAGGCGATCAAAGCGCTGCTCGTCCGTCTCCCTGACGGAGGTCAAATCCCGTTGGACATGCTCGCTTCCGTGCAGGCGGTGGAGGGATCCAGAGTAATCAGCCGAGAAGGAAACCGGCGGTTTATCACAATTCAGTGCAACGTGAGGGGCCGAGATATTGGCAGCTTTGTGGAGGACGCGCGTGCGGCGATCGATGAGGCCGTGGACATTCCTCCTCAATACATGCTGACCTGGGGTGGCCAGTTCGAGCTGCAGCAGCGCGCGAATCGCCGGCTCGCGTTGATTGCTCCGTTAACACTAATCCTGGTTTCTCTGCTCCTTTTCGCCGCGCTCGACTCCGTCCGGGAAACGTTGGTGATCCTGATCAATATCCCGCTTGCACTCACGGGTGGGATTATCGCTCTCGCCGTCACAGGGCAGTACTTGAGTGTGCCCGCATCGATCGGATTCATCGCTATCTTCGGGATCGCGCTGGAAGACGGTCTGGTACTCCTCGCCGCTATCCGCGGTTACCTGGATAAGGGCAACTCGATCGCTGAGTCGATACGGAACGGAGTGAACACCAAACTGCGACCCGTATTGATGACCACATTCACAACGGTGTTCGGCATTCTCCCGCTGCTGCTCGCGCGGGGACCGGGGGCCGAGATCTGGAGACCGTTGGCTACGGTGGTCGTGGGCGGATTACTGACCTCGACCCTGGTGACGCTGATCATACTACCGATGGTGTACGAACGGTTCGAGCCGTCCCGTCAGGTTACGGCATAGAGCCAACGGCGTTAACCAGGCGCTCGACCTCCTCGGCGGTTGTGTAGCAGGCGCAGCCGGCTCTAACCAACCCTTCCTCGGCAACACCGAGTCGTTCTGTGACCACCGAGGCGAGGAAGTCGCCGTTCGAGACGAACACGCCGCATTCACGTGCTAGGAACGCGCCTACCTCAAATGACTTCCTGCCTTCGACGGTAAACGCGATCGTCGGCGTACGTGGTGCAGACGGCGGGGGACCGTAGAGTCGCACCTTCGGTATCGCGGAGAGACCGGACCAGAGCATCTCGAACAAATTCTCACCACGCGAGTGGAGTTCATTGAACGTGGCCTTCAGGCTCTCGCGGCGGTTATCACCCGGTGCAAGCGACGCGAGAAACTCTACGGCCTCTGCCGCACCGGCAATCCCTTCGTGGTCGAGCGTGCCGGTTTCGAAGCGGTCGGGGATTATCTCCGGTACCGGAGCCAGCTTGGGAACATCGAGTTCGCGCAGCAGCTCTTCGCGCCCAAACAGCACGCCGAGGTGCGGCCCGTAGAATTTGTATGGCGAGCAGGCCAGAAAGTCGCATTCGATACCACGGACGTCCACGAGTTCGTGCGCCGCATAGTGGACCGCATCCACATACACCAGCGCTCCCACCTCATGGGCGAGGCGGGTAACCCGTTTGACATCGTTGATGGTGCCGAGCGCGTTCGACGCCGCACCAATCGCTACGATTGCAGTGCGGTTTGTCAGCGAAGCTTCGAGTACCTCCCAATCCAGCGTGCCGGTTTCTACGATCATCGGTACGGTTGTGACGGGAATGCCGCGATCGACCTCGAGCGCACGCCAGGGAGCAACATTCGCCTGGTGATCCAACTCCGTCACGACAATCTCATCCTGTTGCCCGAACCTTCGACCCAGGGCACGAGAGGCATGGAAGGTGAGAGTCGTCATGTTGGTGCCGAAGACGATCTCTTGCGGGGTTGCACCTAGATAGTCGGCGAACGCCTCTCGCGCCGAGTCGACCACCTCGTCGGTCTCAACCGACGTGCCAAAGGCCCAATGCCTGTTGGCGTTGTGGTTGATCATATAGTCGCTCACCCGGTCGACGACCCGCTGAGGCACCTGCGTTCCTCCTGGACCATCGAAATAGGCGACAGAGTAGCCAGCCTCTTCACGTTGAAGTGCCGGAAATTGCGCGCGGATCTCTTCAACTGACAGTGGCATTCTGACCTCGCACCTAGAACGTTGGAGTGCTGACAAACTCGGCTATGCTCTCAATGCCTGATCGAGGTCAGACAGCAGATCGTCGCAGTCCTCGCAGCCCACGGAGAGTCGGATCAGGCCTTCTCCAATCTCGGCCTGGGCGAGGGCTTCAACACCCATCCCCGCGTGAGTCATGCTGGCGGGATGCTGGATCAACGTCTCGATACCGCCGAGCGAAACAGCAAGCGTGCACAGTTTCACCGCATGGAGCACCTTCTTTCCGGCTTCGATTCCACCATTCACCCCGAACGAAATCAACGCCCCCGGTCCAACCATCTGCTTCTTCGCAAGCTCGTACTGAGGATGAGTCTCCAGCCCCGGGTAGAGGATCCAATCGACATTCGGATGCGACTCCAGCATCTCTGCGATCTTCTGCGCATTGGCCTGTGCGGTTTCGACCCTCATCTTCAGAGTCTTGGCACCCCTGAGTACCAGCCATGCCTGATGCGGATCCATAGTGCCACCCAGCATCTGCCACGGTTTTACGGCCCGCTTCATGACGTCCTTGTCTTTGAACACCAAGAGTCCACCTACCACGTCCGCGTGTCCGTTGATGAACTTTGTGACGCTGTGGAGGGAAATGTCGGCGCCGAGTTCCAAGGGACGCTGCAATATTGGCGTGGCAAACGTGTTGTCCACCGCGAGGAGAATTCCGCGCTCTCTACAGATCTCGGAGACCGCCGGCAGATCCGTCAGCCGCATCGTAGGATTGGACGGAGTCTCCACGTACACCATCTTCGTCTCAGGCCTGAGTGCGGCTTTCACCTGATCCAGGTCGCCGGTATCTACCCAGCTGGATGAAACCCCAAAACGGTAGAACTCCTTCTCCATGATGATGCGCGACGGACCGTAAAGAGAGCTGGTACCGACGATATGATCGCCCGCCGACAGGTAACTGAAATACAACGTGCTCACCGCGGCCATGCCGGATGCGGTGGCTAGCGCTCCGACACCGCCCTCGAGTGCAGACACCTTTTCGTGAAGACGGTCGATGGTCGGGTTCCCCAACCGTGTGTATATGTAGCCCGATTCCTTACCCGCGAAGCGCGAAGCGCCCTGTTCGGGGCTGTCGAAAGCGAATGTTGATGTCTGGTATATCGGAGCGGCTACCGCTCCAAACGCAGGGTCGGGTTCTTCCCCTGCGTGAATGGCCAATGATGCAAGTCCAAGGTCTTCGTGGTCATGTTGCTTGCCGGTCATATGGTACACCTTCCGGAGAAGTTTCAGATTGATAGTGGATCCGCGCGGGCAATGCGCCAGCCCGCTTCAATGGCGCTCCTCCGCGGCTGGTGTAATGTAAGGGGTGTGCACGACACTGACAGCGGCATACGCGGTATATACGGGATACGCGGCATGTTCGGGCATGGAGATGATGCCGCACATGCCGCATATGCTGCCTCCGTCCTGGCAGACCCATTCCTGACGAGCACCTGGTCGCTTTTCCGGCACATTGGCGAAGCAGGTGCCTAGAGTGTAAAATCCCGCTAAGTCCCGCCACCCGACCAGCCTCATGGGTCGGACCGATTCTCGTTCTTGGGGGAAAACATGCAGGCTTCACGACGCGATTTCATCAGGACCATGGGCGCCGGTCTCGCCAGCGCCGGAACCGCCGCGAGTGGCCTCGCCTGCTCAGCGGAGGGCGGGATCGCCTCAGGTGACTCGGCGCGGTTGCTGGTCTCGAATCCCGATCACCTCGAACCTGCTCCACTCGGTTACGACCGACTGCCACTCGAATGGCACCAGGCGAGAACGCGGACCCTGAAGGAACGGGTCGAGAACCTGGGTGTCTCCGCCATTGTGCTTTCGAGCGACCAGAACATGGTGTACTACACCGGATGTTTCCGTGGCAGCGGAGAGCGGTCGACATGGGTGCTGTTCCGCACCGACGAAGAGGACGCAGCGTACTGGTACTCTCCCGGGATCGATCGCGAACTCGTGACTTCGTGGTGGGCCACCGAGAACGAATACTACTTCTGCTACCCGCACGCGGAGGGAGGCTTTCCGAACCGCGGCCAGGTAGTTCAGGGACCCCGTGTGGATCTCTTTGAGTGGCTTCTCAACGGATTGAGGAGTCGTGGCCTAACCGGAACACGCATCGCAGTAGACCGCGAGCTTTCCGCTTCACAGTTGCAGACCGTTCGGCGCGTGATGCCGGGAACTAGCTTCGTAAACATCGGCGACACGTGCCTGCACATGCAGCAGATCAAGACACCTGAGGAATTGGCGCTTACCCAACGAGCCTACGGCTACTTCGACAAGGTCCATGCATTCGCGCGCGACTACATCCTGGAGCGCGGCACAGACGCTACCGACTTCGAGCTGGGGCAGGCGCTCCAGGCGTACGGTATTGAGCTGCTGATGCGAGACATCAACTACGACGGCAAGCCGCATTCCGCGGTTGGCGTCGACGTTACGTCTCATTACGTCCGCGCTGGCGTTGCGAGCGCGTATCCGCACCCGAACCAGTATTTCTACTCCAAGATCGAGCGTGGCCAGACGGTCTACGTGAACACCGACATTCTCTTGGGCGGCTATGGAGGAGAGTGCTATCGCAACTACCTGATTGGACCGTGGACACCCGAACAGGAACGCATGTGGGAGGTGGTGGCGGAGACCGTTCAGATCCAGGAGGAAGAGTCAAAGGTCGGTGCAGTCTGTTCAGACATAGCGGCCAGGATTCACCAGCATCAGGTCGATAGCGGAATGCAGGACTTCATCTACCACAGGCCCGCACATGGCCAAGGCCAGATCTTCGTGGGTCACCAGCCGCCGTTCATCGCGCTGGGTGACTACACGCCGCTCGAAGAGAACATGACATTCAGCGTGGAGCCGGGACTCTACAATGAGGCGGCCGGCATCGGAATCAACCCCAGTGACAATTTGCGTGTTACTGCGACGAAGGGGGTGCGGTTCAGTACGGTGCCGTTTACTAAAGAGTGGAGTTTCTTGGAGATCTAAGGCAGTCGTGCAGTGTTGCAGAGGTGCAGTTGTAGAAAAGACTGCCGCCCCTTAGTCCCTGCACCTAAGCACCTCTGCCCCGGGTTGGGCCATGTACTGGGCTCTCACATGGTTCCGGGGCAGGGTGGGGGCGGACGCGTCACCGACTCATCAGTCAGAATCACAAAGTCCTCATTCTCGCCATCGCGTTCCGGGTCGAACAGCTCTACGTTCTCTACAGGTCGTATGACCACTATCATAGTCGACGTTCCAGGACGGTAGCGCTCGAGGTGTTCTGGGGTGCCCGTGCCCCGCTCTACATGGAACGCACCCACCATGTGCAGCACCATAGCATCCGGATGGCGCATTAGGTGTTCACTGATCGAGAACGCCATCGCCGCATCCCACAACGCCTGTGCGTGGAGTGGATTTGACGAAGTGGCGTGCGACCTCATCGGCATTGCAGGTGGAGCTTCTTCGGGGGGGTCGGCGGGATCTGCCGTAGCTGGCGGGGAGCATCGCTCTCTGAAGTCCTCCATCGCCTCGACCATCACCGTGCGAAATTGTTCGCCGTACGCTTCCGATGGAAAGCCATAAGGCAGCGGAGGCAGCGTCGCCAACGCCTGCGGTGTCAGTTCCAACAATGCATCACGTCCCAGTCGACTCACCCGGTTCGCGTACCGGCGCGGTGCGTTTGCGGCGACTACCGCCATTCCCTCCTGCTTCGCGAATTCTATCAAGGGACGGTAGTCGGTCTCGTATTCGGGCCACGACCTGCTGGCCTTCCGGAAAAGATCTTCCGTAATCAGATCCCGGAGATATTCGTCGAGCACGTGCTGGACATCCCGCTCGAACATCTCGAGCGAGAGAACTACCTGGCGCGCGGCATCTGGCTCTGAGTACGCGGGTCCATATGCTGTGTAGGCCCGCGAGAACAACTCCAGCTCTATCAGGTGCCCGGTCAGGTCGTTGTGAGATTCTCCAATGAACACGACTTCTCGGCCGTCCATGGCGGCAACTACCGCACCGAGTGATACGAGATCTCCTGAGCCGTTATAAACGCGGTAATCGCCGACCCGCGGGACGGTGTCTTGTCGGACGGCATCATCTGCTGCATAGGCGGCATGTGCGGCATCAACAGCGGGGGCAGGAGTGGCGGCAGAAGTGGAACACGCGGCAACTGCCACAGATAGAACAGCGATTGTCAGTGTTAGCTGCATGGCGCCTATCCTTGTGTCGACCGGGCGGCCTCTCGGGCGGCCCGTTTTCGCGCACCCGCCTGCAACACGCGTTTGCGCAGCCGAATCGCATCCGGCGTAATCTCTATGAGTTCGTCCTCCTCAATGTACTCCATCGCGTATTCGAGCGTGATCTGGAGCGGCGGTTCGAGCAAAATGTTGTCGTCCGCCGCCGCGGCCCGGATGTTCGTCTGCTTCTTCTCCTTGTTGACGTTCACATCCATGTCACCGCTCCGCGCATTCTCACCGACGATCAAACCCTCATATGCCGGTGCACCAGGTGCGACGAAGAGAGTGCTCCGCTCCTGCAAGCCAAACAACGCATAGCCCACGGCCGCTCCCTCCCGATCGGCCACCAATACACCTCTATTCCTTCCACCCAACGAACCCACCCACTTCCCGTACTCCAGAAACCTATGGTGCAGCGTGCCTTCGCCGCGCGTATCGGTAAGGAAGTCGGAGCGAAATCCGAACAGGCCGCGCGCCGGCACCTTGAACCGCATGCGCACTCTCCCTTGCCCCGGATTCTTCATCTCGATCATGTCTCCGCGCCGGCTTCCGAGCTTCTCGATAACCACCCCAATCATGCTCTCCGGCACGTCGACGATCAGCTCTTCGTACGGCTCCTCGACTATTCCGTCTTTTCGCTTTCTGGTGATAACGTGCGGCCGACTGACCTGAAACTCATATCCTTCCCGGCGCATTGTCTCCATCAGGATCGCGAGGTGCAACTCACCGCGACCTGATACTCGAAGGACTTCCGGCCTGTCCGTTTCCTCGACCTTGAGCGCAACGTTTCGCTCTATCTCCTGAAAAAGCCGGTCGCGAACCTGCCGGCTGGTCACATACCTGCCGCAGCGCCCCGCAAACGGCGAGTCGTTGAACATGAAGTCCACCGAGAGCGTCGGCTCTTCCACTTCGATACCCGGCAACCGTTCGGCCTTGCCTGGGTCGGCAAGCGTAGTACCGATCTCCACACCCTCAAGTCCCGCTACCGCAACGATGTCCCCTGCGGCGGCACTCTTCTGTTCGACCCGTTTCAGGCCGTCAAACCCGTAGAGCCGCATGACTCGGCCGGGCACGATCTCCCCCTCCGGGACGAGCCCGGGTTTGCCCAAAGGCAACAGCGCAACCGCCTTGCCTACTTCAGCCCTACCCCGTTCGATCCGCCCAACGGCAATACGCCCTATGTAGCTCGAGTAGTCGATCGTCGATACGAGCATCTGGAACGGGCCGTCGGAGTCTCCAGGTGGGGGCGGCACGGTGGAGAGTATGGTTTCGAAGAGAGGCGCGAGGTTGGGCGAGCCGGCGGTATCGACTTCCGTGCTCGCCCAACCTTCCTTGGCGGAGGCATAAAGGAACGGAGCATCAAGTTGGGCGTCCGTCGCCTCCAGATCCAATAACAGCTCCAGTACTTCTTCATGCACTTCGAGCGACCGAGCGTCGGGGCGGTCGACCTTGTTGATCACGATGATTGGTTGCAGCCCGAGCTCCAGAGCCTTGGAGGTGACGAACCGCGTCTGCGGCATCGGCCCCTCCGCGGCATCCACCAGGAGCAGTACGCCCTGCACCATCCGCAGAATGCGTTCTACTTCGCCACCGAAATCCGCGTGCCCGGGCGTGTCTACAATATTGACCTTCACACCTTCCCAGAAGACCGCCGTGTTCTTCGAGAGGATAGTGATGCCACGTTCCCGCTCCAACGGGTTCGAGTCCATCACTCGCTCTTGCACCTGCTGACCCGAACGGAACGCTCCCGCCTCACGCAGCATCTTGTCGACCAACGTGGTCTTCCCGTGGTCTACATGTGCGATGATGGCAACGTTTCTAATTGGCCGCGGAGCGGGCGGGTTCACTAGACGACTCTTTGACGGGCTACCGAGGACCTGACTGCAAGCCGAGCAGTATAGACATTAATGGGACCTGCGACAAGGGAACCGGAGGAGCGTCGGTTGGCATGCCCCCCTGCGTCAAGGTGAAGGTACCGATCACATATAGGTAGTGGTTACCTTATTCCAGCTCCACTTAACCAGAAAGGACCATCGGGATGAGCGAACTGATTTCTGACAAGCGGCGCAGGAAGGACCTGCTCAAGCATATGATCCAGCAGCTGCACGCAGGTGAGGCACCGGATGCCGTGCGTCCGCAGCTCGTCCGACTGTTGGGGCAAGTGCCCTACGACGAGGTTGTCGAGGTCGAGCAGGAGTTGATATCGGAGGGGATGCCGTCGGAGGAAGTCTTGAAGCTCTGCGACGTTCACACAGAGGCGATGCGCGGCGTCATCGACACCAGCGCTGCCCGCACCGCACCGCCAGGCCATCCGGTTCACACCTTCCAGCAGGAGAACAAGGCGCTGGAGTGGGAACTCGCGAGCCTGAAGGAACTTTGCGACAAAGCGGCCGGGATGGCGGAAGCCGACGACGCCACAGAGATCCTGCAGGGCATTCGTGGTCACTTCAACGCCCTGATGGACGTGGAGAAACACTACCAGCGAAAAGAGAACCTTCTTTTCCCATTCCTGGAGAAGCACGACATCACCGGGCCTCCGACGGTCATGTGGGGCAAGCACGACGAGGCTCGGGAACTGCTCAAGTCGGCGATCACGGCACTCGAGGCCGCGACCGCAGCAACAGCCGGTGAGGTGAAGGCCGTGATCGAACTGGTCCTGAAGCCGGCTTCGGACGCCGTATCTGGTATGATCGACAAGGAAACACAGATTCTCCTGCCCATGTGTCTCGACACGCTCGGCGACACTGAGTGGTACGAGGTATACCAAGGCAGCGACGAACTCGGCTACTGCATCGTAGCACCTGAGGAGTCATGGCGTCCTGAAGGGATGGAGGGGGTCGAGCCGGCGACCGCGGTTGGGGGACGTGTTCAGCTGCCCACCGGAAGTTTCTCGATACCGCAGTTGGAGGCGGTGCTGAATTCGATTCCCTTCGATGTAACATTTGTGGACGCCGAAGATACCGTGCGGTATTTCAGTCACGGGCGAGAGCGGATCTTCGCGCGTTCGCGGGCCATTCTGGGCCGCAAGGTCCAGTTCTGTCATCCGCCGAAGAGCGTGGATACCGTTCAGCGGATTCTGGACGACTTTCACTCGGGTCGTCAGAGCCACGCGCACTTCTGGATAGAACTTGGCGGCAAGTTCATCTCGATCGAATACTTCGCTCTTCGCGATGCCGACGGTGGTTACCTCGGCACGCTTGAGGTGAGCCAGGACCTTACCAAAAAACGAGCACTAACCGGACAGCAGCGATTGCTCAGTTACGAAGACCAAGAGGAGGGAAGCTGAGATGACCGGTTCTCACGAACGTCCTGATTGGCTGGATGAAGCCAACGTGGTGGAAACACTTGATGCCCGAGAACTGATCGCGGCCGGTGGACATCCTTTGGAGCAGGTACTGTCAGGCATACAACAACTTGGGACCGGGAAGATCTATATGCTCATCTCCCCGTTCACGCCCGCACCGATGATCGAAAAGGTCCAGAAGGCAGGCGACCTCGCCTGGAGCGAACAGGCAGGGCCGGGGGAGTTCAAAACCTACTTCAAACGCGGAGATTGATTTCTTAGCCTACTCCCGGGCAGCGAGCCGCTGAAGAACACCGATGTATTTGTGGTGTTGGGTGGGGTAACCGACTCCCGCCGTTATCCGTGTTACTCTGCGTTCGTCAGCGGCCAACCACCTGGATCGGAATCCTCAGGGAATCCCCTGGGGAAAGCTGTTCTATGAGAAAATGGTAGGCACCTCGATCGTCCGGACCTGTGACCGTTGCCCCATCGCCAAGCAGTCGCACGGAGCGCGGGTTCCCTTCGAAAGCCGCCCAGACGCCGAGGTCGTCCACACTCTCAGAGCTCTCGTTTCGGATCGTGAGCACGGCCTCTCCGTCTGTACCATCCTGTAGCTCTGCCTTTATGCTCGCTCGACTGCGCCACCAAGCGGCAAGTCCGTTTGGCCCGGGCATCCAGATGTCGTCGAGTGGAAGGTCGTCGAGGAACCGACCCAACACAGCCGCCTTCTCGGGTCCCGTGACCCAGGTGCTGTGCACACTCACGTAGTGGATGCCCCGGTGGCGCCGAACCGTCTCCCAGTCCTTCCGCCACCCTTCGACCATCTCCTCCTCACTCAACTCCTCGTGGTTCACCAAATAGAGGTCGTCCCGCTGGATTCGGGGAATCAGTACGAGGGAAGCGGAGGTTCCCACCCCAGAGGTTTCGAGAAGCACAGGCAATCCCGCGGCTGTGGCTTCCCCTCCCAGAATGTATGTGAAACCAGTTTCAGCCAGGGCATCCAGAGTGGTTTCGTCGTAACGCTCCTCCGGCGGACGGAAGCCGAGGATCGCCCGGCCCGACAGCTCCGCCAATCCGTCAGCGCTCCGCTTCAGCCTCAAGGCCTGAGTCTGGCGCGGTTGTCCGACGAATACCGTGTGATCCTCGCTGTGGGATCCGATGTCGTGGTGCTCCGCGAGGCTGCGGACGAGAGTGGCGTTTTCAGCTGCCCATTCGTTCACGCACATGAAGCCACCGCGCAAACCTCTGGCCTGGAGGAGCTCGCCGAGGTAGACCGCATTCTCGAACTGCCACTCCGTGTCCATGGCTATGAAAAGCGCGTTTGGCTTGCCACCAGGGTAGAGATCGACTTCGATTGCTGGTATGGAAAGACTCCACGTTACCAGATTTGCGACCAGCCGGTCGAACGCGTCCTGACTCTCATACCCACCGGCCGCCAAGTCGGGATCGAAGCCCACCCAGACGAATCGCCCCGATCCACGGGTGCCAACGGCGGCGGCATGGAAAACCACGTCTGTTGGAAACGCCTTCCGATCGTAGTCCGACCAATAGGCGGCACCCGGCAACCCCGCGATGCCCCACTGTCCCTCGCGTTGCAGGAATGACATGCGGGTACCGGCCATGGAAGCGCTCCCTATCGGCCCAGTACCCGAGGCGACGAGAAACATCGTCTCGAGCCCTGAGAATTCCCGCACGTTCGTGCTACCGACAATGGAATGGAACCGGTTCCAGCCCAGCCAACTCGCGTCTGAGTCCCGAACGCCGACGGGCCCCACGTAGAGCACACCCTTGCCGCCTTCAATTCCCTCGTGGATTAAATCCACGTCGCCCCGGGAGAGGCAGTAGGAGTGAGGAAGCACCAAGAGTTCGTCCTGCCAATCCGCGATGGACGCTATGGTGCCGGCACGCATCCCGATCCTTCCCAACACCTCCACCCAACGTTCCACTCGAGGCGGTCGCGCGACGTCGCTATCGCCCCAGTAGGCCCGGTTTGCACCGTCGTCGAGGATCACCACGTCGCTGCCCATGATCTCCGGGAACACGAGCGGCTCACGCGGGACTTCCGGCGGCGGACCGCCGAAGCGCGAGACCAGGAACCACACGATCGCAGCGAGGGACGCCGCCGACGCTAACGATCCGAGGAAGATCGAACGGCGCGGCCGCCGTTTGTACTCAGTCAGTTGCTGCTCCATGAAAGGAAGATATTAGCATAGCGTCGGGTTTTGCCTAACTTTGTTTGTTGCCCGCATTCGACTGCTGTCACCTGGAACCTAAACAATCAGGAAATCCCGTGAACAAACAGAACCTCGCATCCATGATACGTGCCAAGAGTTCAGAGTACGGAGAACTGGTCGCCATGAGCTTCAAGGAGGGCGGAGACTGGAAGAAGATCACATACCGCGAGCTGGGCGAGCGTATCGAGGATCTGGCCAAAGGCCTTTTGGAGCTGGGTGTCAAGACCGGCGATCGGGTAGGCATCATGGCTCCGAACAGCCCCGAATGGGCAATCGCAGATTTCGCGATTCAGAGTGTGGGAGCGATCACGGTGCCGATCTACGCCACGAACACGTCCGGCCAGGCCGAATACATCACCGGGGACGCGGGACTCTGCGTGATGTTCGTCGGCGGCGCCGACGAGCACGAGAAGGTCATCCCCTTCGCCCAGAGATCGTCCATACAAAGAGTTGTTGTTCTGGACGGGAACCCGTTGGAACAAAGCGACATCACGCTTACTTACTCAGAGCTACTGGCAAAGGGCCGCGAATCTCAACGCGGTGGAGAGATCGAAGAGCTGGTTGCAGCAATCGCTACTGACGATCTCGCCACGATCATCTACACCTCCGGAACGACCGGCGAGCCCAAAGGGGTAATGCTCGCGCACGGCAACTTCTTTCATCAGTTCCGAGCGCTTGCCGAGTGGTTTTCTGTCACAACAGAGGACCGTTCGCTCTGTTTTCTGCCGCTCAGCCATGTCTACGAGCGTACATGGTCGTACGGCGTCTTCAACAGCGGTGCGCAAAACTGGTACGTACGCGACCCGAAGCAAGTAATCAGTTATCTGGCCGAAGTGCGCCCGACCGCAATGGTGAGCGCCCCTCGCCTCTACGAGAAGATCTACTCAGCGGTCCACGATAAGCTGAGTCAGGCGTCGCCGCTACGTCAAAAGCTGTTTCACTGGGCCGTCGTTATCGGCGGAGCGTATGCAAGCGCCAAGCACGACGGCAAGCTGCTCCGACTTGGGCTGAAGCTGAAACACATGCTGGCCGACAAGCTGGTGTTGCACAAGATCCGCGACATCGTGGGCGGGCCGAAGAACTTCTTCTCCGCCGGCGGCGCACCAATGGCGACAGAGATCGAAGATCTGTTCTTCGCGGCCGGCATTCTGGTGTGTCGTGGTTATGGTTTGACAGAGACCTCGCCGATGCTGACCGCCAACTGCCCGGACGCATTCAGGTTCGGCACGGTGGGACGGCCGGTGGTCGAATGCGAAATCAAGATCGCGGAAGACGGTGAGATCCTCGCCAAAGGGCCCAACGTCATGAAGGGTTACTACAACAACGCCGAGGCCACCCACCAAGTTCTGCGCGACGGGTGGCTCTACACCGGAGACATAGGGGAGATGTCCGACGACGGGTACCTCACGATCACCGACCGCAAGAAGGACTTGATTATCACATCTGGCGGCAAGAACGTCGCGCCGCAGCGGATCGAGACCGCGGTAGGCAAAGATCACTACATCGAGCAGATAGCGGTAATCGGTGAAGGCCGGCGGTTTATCAGTGCTCTGATCGTACCGTTCTTCACTGCTCTCGAAGAGTTCGCGCAACGCAAGAAGTGGCAATTCGATTCACGTAGCGAGCTGATTCGAATGCCGGAGGTGTTGAAGTTCTTCCGCGAACGTATCGAGGCGCAATCCCATGAACTCGCCAACTACGAACGCATCAAGGAGTTCAGGCTGCTGCCGGATGACTTCACTCTTGCGGGCGGAGAGATCACACCAACGCTCAAGGTGAAGCGCAACAACATCGCGGCTAAGTACCAAGATCTGGTTGAAGAGATGTATGCTTGAGTCCGCTTCGGACATCAAACGCGTGTGCGTGTACTGTGCGTCGAGCAGTCAGGTAGATGATGCCTATTACGACGCCGCTTACAGGCTGGGGCAGATACTGGCTCAAGCGTCCATTACGATCGTCTATGGCGGTGGGGGTTTGGGCTCAATGGGCAGGCTGGCGGATGGCGCGCTGGAAGAGGGCGGCAAGGTGATTGGTGTGCTGCCGCGCTTCATGCGGGACCTGGAGTGGAATCACCCGCACCTGACCGAACTGCAACTCGTTGATGATCTGCGCGAGCGCAAGCACTTGATGTTGGATGGTTCCGATGCCGTCGTGACTTTGCCCGGCGGATGCGGGACACTCGAGGAGTTACTCGAAGCTGTGACGCTCAAGCGGCTGGGCATCTATCTGAACCCGATCGTGCTGGTGAACACCCTAGCATTCTTCGATCCGTTGATAGCGCAGTTGGAGACTTCGATCAGCGAGCGGTTCATGGATGCACGCCATGGCTCGATGTGGACGGTAGTCCCTGAACCCGAGCAGGTGCTAGACGGCATTCGGGACGCGCCCGGTTGGAGCGGAGAGGCGAGGGCGTTTGCGGCGGTTTAGGTGATTAGGCTGGCTGCCCTTGTCAACAACAACTGGAGTGCGAAAACGACGTACATCCTCACAGCCCAACGCCCTCGCATGACACGGCTGCCCCTGATTGCGACACCGCGCCCCCGGTCCAGACCGAAGCACTCGATTACGAACTGCAGTTCGATGGGCGCGGTTCACGCTGCGGAGGTGATAGAAGAACGGTCGTACCGTTCGGAACGAAGTCCCCCGGAGACTGTGAAAAGACTTCGGTATACGCTCACTCGTCCAAGTCGACATCAGTTAAGTGGAGCCATACATGCAGCGAACCATCACTGTGCTTGCTATCGTCCTCTTCTCAGTCAGTCTGGCCGGCTGCGCTGAACAGGACGCGACACTTTCCCTCACCCTCGACAACATCTACGGGCAGCGCCTTCGCGCAAGTCAGGCATTGCTCTCTCCTGACGGCAGCAGGATCGCGGTCGTTGCCATGGGACCCGAGGGCCGCGGCATCTATCTCGTACCGACTGACGCCGGTTCGCCGACCACCGGAGCATTCTGGGTAGAAGGAAGTGACCCGAGTTGGTTCTCCGACGGTGAGAGCATTTTGTTCAGCAGAGATCGTGATCTCTGGGTCGTCCGGGTGGGCTCGTCAGACGCCACGCGCATCACGAATGACGGTGAGGACGAACGTGCGGCGCGGCCTTCGCCGGACGGACAGTTCGTGGCGTTCTACTCGGGACGCGACGGAGCCCAGGACATCTGGGTCGTGCCCTCAGAAGGAGGCGAGCCACGTATTGTCACACACGATGCGTACGCGCCAGACGATTATCGGTGGGCACCGGCCTGGTCGCCTGACAGCAGGCGTATCGCGTACATCTCGAACAAAGCCGACTACTGGGCGGACGATCTCTGGACAGTAGACCTAGCCACTGAGGAGGAACGGCAGCTTTCGCGTAGCCTGATGGCGTCATCGGTACCGGTATGGTCGCCGGACGGAACAGAGATCGCGCTACTCGGCACAGCGAAGTCCGAATACTGGTACGAGGACCTGGCGTACATATACGTGGTGGACGCGGCCACCGGTCGGGAGCGCACGGTTAACATGCAGGTGTACGCAACCGACTGGCTCCACAACTTCAGTCTCTACTGGTCAGGCGACGGAGCCCGTTTCTACTTCCTCTACCACGAACGGGGAGACTTCAACCTCTGGTCCGTCCCAGTAGCCGGTGGCGTGGCCACTCGAGTCACCAATACGGAGGGTGCACTGCGATCGTTCAGCACCACGGCTCGCGGAGACGCATTCGCGTTCGTGCGCTCTACTCCGACTCGAGGGCCGGACGTCGACTACATCTCACACCTGGGCGGCAATCTCCGTCGCATGACCAACTTCGCGAGCGAGTGGGCAACCAAGATCGACCCCGAGGTTATTTCGTACGAGAGCTACGACGGGATGTACATACAGGGCTTCCTATTCTTACCGCCGAACCACCAACCCGGGGATCAACGGCCCGCTCTCGTTCACGTGCACGGCGGCGGCACGAACAGCTACCTGCACTCTGAGGGTCTGTTCGAGCAGTATCTCGCCTCCAACGGATACGTAGTGCTGGCGGTCAACTACCGCGGCGGCTCGGGCTTCGGCAGGGCGTTCCAGGATCTCTCCATCAACGACTGGGCAAACGGGCAAGCACGGGATGCTGCCGCGGCTGCGACATTCCTCCGGACACGACCGTATTCAAATGGTCAGGTCGGCATCTACGGTTACAGTTACGGCGGGATTACTTCGATGGCCGCAATCGCGCGCGTGCCGGACGCCTTCGACGCTGCTGTTCCGATGGCCGGCATTTACGATTTCGCCGACGCGTATGAAACCGCCGACCGAGTCGGACGGATCTTCACCAAAACCGGCCACAGCGGGTCACCAGATGAACGGCCGGATACGTACGCCGTGAGCAACACGTTGGCGCGACTACATCAGGTACAAACACCGTTGCTCGTCATGCATGGCGAGGAGGACGTTCGCGCCCCTTACAGACAATTCGAACTCGCGGTGGCTGAACTCACCAGACACGGCAAGACGTTCGAGAGCAGGAGCTATCCGGGCGAACCGCACGGGCTCTCGGCAGCGGCGCGGATCGACATGTACGAGCGGCTAGAGGAGTTCTTCGCGCGGACGCTGCGGCGGTAGTACGGTAATCCGTTCGCGCCCGCGCGAAATCAAACGACAGCCTGGCCAGTCAGCTCAGCCCTCGGGATCCGACGGCGGGGCGAGGGTGTAACCAAGGCCCTGATACCATGCCAATCCGTCCCAGACAGCCAAGTCCTCCACAAGCATGCCATCGACCTTTCGGAAGACACTCACTCCGGTGGCAGTGGTCTGCGTGCCCAGGGAGTCGTGAGTGCCCGTGACTACAAATCGCCAGGTAGCTCGATCTCCCGCAGTCACCAATTCCTCCACCGTACCATGGAAATCGGGGTATGTCGTTCGGGTTGCCGTGATACTGATGCGTAGAGAGTCGAGTCCAACAGACGACGTAGCCGGGGAGTTGATATGGCGCACTATGTCTGGAGAGACCACTGCATCCAGCCCGCTGAAGTCTCCCGTGTTCCATGCCGCGATATACGCGTCCATGATTGGCTGCCATTCACTCGACGTATCCGCCGGCTGGCAAGCCGTCAACACACCGGCGGCAAGCACCGCACTAACGAAATAACGCATTTGAACCTCCACCTTTCTCGATCCGTGAATGTAGGCGCGCGCAACATGACCGTTCTCGATGTCGATGTGACTGCCCCAGCCATGCGCAGCCCGTTTGCTTGTGTTTCTTACGATCCAGGACGCAATGGTGTTGGCACCATTGGAGAAGGCCCCCACAGTTCCGCGCTGAAGTTGACTGTGTAAGCCCGGACCTCCTGGAGTATCTGCTGCATGGTCTCGCTTGAATGCCATTCCACCCAAGAAGCCAAGTCGGCGAACTCGTATGTGGACGCTATCTGACTGTCACCCGTGACAGGCCTGAAACTCCGAAACTCCACGAGCCCTGGAGTCTCGAGGAGACGGGCGATCGCTGACTTGGCCCACTCGACGAACTCTGCTTCTCTTTCAGGACGGACGCTGTACTGCACCACCCAGAGCACCATTCTGGTCTACCTCCGTTCGGTATTGTATGAATCACATCATCTTCTTTGGATGGGCGGCAGCCCAGATGGAGACCGATCATACGGGACCACGCGTGATCGCTGTTGCGGCTGGCATCACGTCGAACTGCTTCGCGCTCATGTCACTGAAGGCCGGATGACTCGTCACCTGGGCTGCCAGCGGCCCAGCTAAGTAATCCTGCAACGAAGCGTCGTCTTCGAATAGATAGATGCCGCCGGCTTCGTTGTCCGCTTCGTTCAATATCCAGACCTTCCAGCGGAGACCCGGTACTTCAGCGAATGCGCCGGCGAGCGACTCTGCTGCCTGTTCGTACTCGGACGTTGATATGCTGAACTTGAAGTTGACCTGAAGGATCATCGCAGACATGTGTTTTTCCCTTCCGCTGAGTATTGCGCGAAAGGCCGTATGCCTCTCACGGCGATGCTGTCCACTCGTAACTGGGTGGTCCGGGAACTCGGCGTCGGGCGGGCGTCTACTGCGGCGTCTTGCTGCGGCGTCCCTCGAGAACGTCTACTACGACGTCTACTACGGCGTCAGTCAGGCGGCGGTGCCATTGGTCCACCGGTGGTTTCTATTCACGCTTGGAATAGCACCAAATGCACCCGGAGTCAACTAGAGGTCAGTTGGTGGGTCGTTGGGGGCAATTCGCCCTAGAGGCTGCTTCCTCTTCATGTCGAGGAATAGCACCACAGCCGCAAAGATCGCAGCCGCCGCCGACGAAAGCTCCAGGTCGCCGATGACAAGACTCCCAACAGTGCCGAGTCCGAACAGGACCAGAATGAGCCAATAGATGACGCGAAACGGCTGCCTGAGAGGATAGACCGTGGCTGCCTCGCAGTTGGAACATCTATAGGAATCGAAGCCCAGGAGATTCACTCTTGGGCGACCGTCTATCCGCAGACCACACGTTTGGCAAACCACGTTCGACACCTTCGACCTTCCAGGCAGTGGTCCTCGATCTGATGTGCCGCTCAGCGGCCTTGGTTCGGCGTTTCCTCGAAGATGTCCAGTGGGAGGATTGCCGTCACCGCAACGTTGGGCGCGTCGACCAGCTGCCCGATCCGCAGATCCACCGCGACCGATGCAATGATGTATGCCTGTTCGCGGCTCATGTTATAGGAAACGCTGATGTAGTCGATCATCTCCAACAAGGCCGCCCGCGCGGCCAACGAGAGATCGCGGGAGAGGTTCGAAAGTGGCGCGACCTTTTCCGATTCCAGGTAGACCATCTCAGGGGGCACCTCACCGGCCTCCTTGAGCGGAAAACCGGTGGTGGCGTGAAACCGACCTGAGGGAATGTCCAGCAGTCTCGACGGCCCCTCGTAATGTGGGCCACGCGCGGAGATGTTCCCGTCCGCGACCACCTGGGTCGTCAGCGTGACCGTGGCATCCATCTCGATCGCGGTGCCCGACACCTCACCGTCGCCTTGCGCATAATGTAGGTCGCCAACGGCCAGTCCACACCCGTCGACGAAACACGGTAGGTAGATCGTGGCCCCAACACCCAGGTAGCGTATGTCGAGGTTGCCACCATGCTCCCGTGGCGGGAAAGTGCGCAGACACTCTTCCGTGTGACTGCCCTCGAGACCGCACACTTCCTGCGGATAGGCGTTTTCAGGGTTGGGCAGCGACACGCTTCCACCGGCCTCGGCGAGCTGTCTCTCGCGGTCGAGCACGAGCTGCACCTGCTCGGGCCCCGGAAGAGTCGTAATCAAACCGGGGAAACTTGCATTGGGGATGCGCACGCCAGGAAGGCCATCACTGACCGCCAATGTACGGTCGAGTCTCCACACGACCCGCAATCTCTCCTCGAACCGGTCCGTGACCCAGCCGCCGTTCGTGATCGAGGTATAACCGAAGGGACCCGGCTCTATGTCGAGCAACGTTACGGCGAGCAGGTCACCCGCCTCAGCGCCATTGATGTGCACCGGCCCGGTGATCGGGTGCACGGGGCCGCCCGGTCGTCGCGGATCGTCGTAGGTGCTGTTCGGATCGATATCGAAATCGCTTGCGTTTCGCGTATGCAAAACGATGGTCTGTCCTTGATCTGCCGCGGCTGCCATCGGGATTGCAGGATGCAGGCGATTGACACAATGTGGATCCTCGCCGCAGTGCCTCCCCTCGGTTCCAAGCTCCAGAACCGGGCCGGCGGCGGCCGGTGTGCACGCCACGACGAGTGACACAACCGGAACACGCAGTTGTACCTTCAACATTGTTGCCTCCTCTTGACCTCGACACGAACGATGCGCAAGAGCCTACCATCAAG